>NZ_JACJRC010000013.1 GCF_014697025.1 Alkalinema sp. FACHB-956
TAGCATTGTGCGCCAATTAGCTTACCGTACCATTCCACAGGGCATTCGTGCACTCACCAATCAGCTCCACAAGGTCTATTCCATACTCACTCATGGCTTTTCTCCCCCTAAATGAAACCACCCTACTAGCCCCCCTTAAAAAAGGGGGAACCGGAAAAGATGTATTCAAAGTCCCCCTTTTGTAGCTCTGCTTCCCGCAGGGTAGGGGGATTTAGGGGGATCGAACACGCGCGATCGACTTTTTGACCAATACTGCACGGAGAAGTTGAGGAATTTTGGGCATCCTGAATTTAGCTGGTTTGCGGTGATCTAGGGTATGTCCAAATTGAGTACAACTGATTTCCATTTGCCCTATAACCCGGAGCTTGTATTTCCTGCTAAGGAAATGCGGAAGAACCCAACTCCGGCTGAAAAGAAGCTGTGGCAAGAGTTTCTACGAGATTCGGAATTTCGTTTTTTACGACAACTCCCGATCGATCACTTTATTGTCGATTTCTATTGTGCCAAGTTGGGTTTAGTCATTGAGGTAGATGGGAGTGGTCATTTTACAGAGCAAGGAAAAGCCCACGACCAGGAAAGAACACAGATTTTAGAAGGATATGGATTAACAGTCGTGAGATTTACGAATGAAGAAGTTTTGAATGATTTCGAGAACGTACGCCAAACCATCACTAAAATCCTATCAAAGTCCCCCTTTTGTAGCTCTGCTTCCCGAAGGGTAGGGGGATTTAGGGGGATCGAACACGCGCGATTGACGTTATGACCAATATTAACAAGTCCCCCTTTTGAAGGGGGATTTAGGGGGATCGAACATGCGCGATCGACGTTATGACCAATACTGCAATAGATACTCGACTAGCGTAAGGCTAAATGCTGGAATGCTTTGCTCATCTGCGTTGGAGGGGTAGATCCCCCCTAGCCCCCCTTAAAAAAGGGGGAACCGGAAAAGATGTATTCAAAGTCCCCCTTTTTAAGGGGGATTTAGGGGGATCGGAGCATTGTTATGTAGAAATCGTCGCAGTTACAAAAGTTGACAAATCTCTAGGACTGGCTCGTGCTACAGTTCACAAGTCTCTGCGCGAGAGAAGATAACACCAACCCAATGCACCTACCCCCTCCTCGTCGGCGTGTAAGTGAAGAGCACTCACATAAGCAGGTAATTCTCCGACGGGAGAATGAAGAGGATTTTTCTTGAGTTCGCTGTAGGACATGTATGATGTTGAATCTGCATTCTGCCATCCAACTTTAGCGCAAAAGTTATCCCACTCTTTCCCCATGCTCCTTGGGCTACCGCATTCATGCCAGATTTTCTTCTGCATAGAAAATCCAAAATATCCCTTACTCGCATCCACCCAGAGTCGATCGATCATCAACAAATCTGCATAAGGAAACTTCTCTAAATCTTCTAATTCCAGATATCTAAGCTTAGTCTGACCTGCAACTTCCAGCATGACTCGTAGAGTTTCCCGATCGGCCTCTTCCCACTTCCCTGCCTTCAATAACTCACGCAACTTTTCATAGCTCACACCTTTTTCAGATTGCAGCGGAATTGTATCAATTGCGCTTACTGGCTCCGTGGCAGGCGTTGATGGCTCAGAAGGTTCCTGAACCTCCGGTGGTTTAGGTTTAGGCAACTCCTGAGACGACAACCGCTCGATCGTGCATTCCAAAATCTGCGCAGCATCCTCCTCAGTCAATGCTAATAAACTTCGATATTGCTCTAACCGTTTCTGTTCACGCTCTCCGAACGGATACCTATGTTGAACGGCTTTCTTTACTACTGCATAATATTTTGCTAACTTAGATCTATATTCTCGAATTGGCTCTAAAACTTCATCTTCAATTTGTAGAGCAGTTACTATGTCTAACTTCAACTTAATCTGATATTCATCTAGGATTGGCCGACTAAAAATTTCATCAATTTCGCCCTCATCCTCCTGAACAATTCTTTCAACCTGTTTTCGGTATTGCACCAGCGGATCCCCCAGCGCCACCTTCGCAATCCGTAACTGATACCCTTCCCCCTTCGCAAAAATCTTAGGACTCATAGACGGAGCCTCTTCCTGCACCTTCCGACTCACGTACTGATGCAAGTGATCGATCGTAATCTCATCGTTTTCTGCTGCCGCTGCTGCCCCCGTCCGCAACCCCTCCGTCAAATAATGGCCATAAACCGACAATTCCCCCCCATTCAATCGCTCAAAGGCATAATCCATTCCACTCGTCGAAGTCATCACCACCCGACCTTCCGCCCCGATCGCCGCCTCCACATCGATCGCGCCATCATCCATCGGCACCAAATCCCCAAACGCCCCACTAAAGCAACAATTCAAAATCACAACTTGTCGCTTAGCTCGACTCGCTCCCATCCAACTGCTGACACTCTGCGCCGCGATCGCCGTCGTCGTGATCAACTTCTCCCCCACCTTCTGGGTATTCTTCATCGCAAAATGCAACCGACGATCGGCATCCTTCACCCCATGCCCCGCCAGAAATAGCAGCACAAAATCATCCTTAGCATGGCTCAAATACCACGTTTCGATCGTTGTCGCCAAGGTACTAGAATCCACATCCAAATGCATTTGCACATCATCAAAGCCACCGATCTCTGGATTCTCCAACAACGCCTTCAACCCCTGCACATCATGGGGCGCAGACTTCAGCGGCTTAAATCCTTCTAGATACTGACCCGTCCCAATCAACAACGCCTTACGTGCCATGACCTTACAAATAACAATTTCGATGAAGTCTCTATCAGTGTGGATCAGTTCCCTTTCTATACAGTTCAGTCCCCCCCTTCTTCTTGTTCCCCCTTTATTAAGGGGGGTTAGGGGGGATCCGCCCACTTCGCAATCCACGCAATGATTCTGATTAACTTTCTATTTCGTTTGAATTAACTGCACCGTAAATGAATCCAGTTCTCTAATAGCCGCTATTTGTTGCTCTAGCTGTTCCTGCGTACGATATTCCAAATTAAATTCTCGATCGCCATTCTTATAACTCAGCTTCAACACCGTATTCGGGCGCAAATTCCATAACCACTTCATCACCGCCAAAAGATTCGTCGCATTCACCTCCGCCTTCAAAATCCCTAACAAAAACGCTGCTGCCCCAGACATCGCCCCTTCCGGCACATCCTCTTCCCGTGCCAGCCCAGCCTCCTCCGCCAAATCCTCCCGCAACTCTTCCGCCAGCCGCAGCGCATACGCTTCCATTTCTTCCGGTTCCAAATCCAAGCCAGCTTGATTCAAATCAATCAATACCTGCGCCATGCCAAAGCTCTCCAAGCCACTGCCTAACATTTTTGTCCGATTATACTCTCACCTCCCCACTAATCCGGGAGACTTACCCCCACCCTCCTCTCCCCCTCCTTGCACAAACCGGATTCTCCCTGGGCATCTTGTAAAGAACAGTAAAACACCTTCAAACTCCATGGGGAAATCACTACGCAAAGCAACCTGGCAATGGCGCGGCCTCCTACTCATCATCCCCGCCGTCACCGCAAGCGTACTCGGACTACGCCTCTCCGGCAGACTCCAACCCCTAGAACTCATGTTCTACGACCAATTCATGCGCCTCCGCCCCGCCGAAACCCCCGACCCCCGCATCCTCATCATCGGCATCACCGAAGCCGACCTCGCCCAAAAAGGCTGGCCCATCTCCGACTGCACCCTCGCCCGATCGCTCACCCAACTCAAAACCCTCCAACCCACCGCGATCGGCCTCGACCTCTACCGCAACCTCCGCCAAAACTCCAGCCTTAGTAAATACCGCGACCCCTGCAAAGGCCAAGGCTACCAACAACTCCAAAAACTCTTCGCCACCACCCCCAACCTCATCGGCATCGAAAAAGTCGGCAACGATCGCACCAGCGAACCCATCCCACCCCCCGAAACCCTCGCCAACCACAACCAAATCGCCGCCAACGACGTTCTCCTCGACCCCGACGGGCGCATCCGCCGTGGCCTCCTCTACCTCTACCCCGAAAACCGCGACGGCATCGAAGGACTCGCCACCCGCCTCGCCACCCACTACCTCACCAGCCAAAACCTCACCCCCGACCCCAACGCCGAAATCCTCACCTTCAACACCCTCCCCCCCACCGTCTTCCCACCCCTCGAAGCCGACGACGGCAGCTACCAAAACATCGACGCCCAAGGCTACCAAATCCTAATTAACTATCGCGGCAAAGCCCAAAACTTCGATCGCGCCTCCCTCACCGAACTGCTCAACGGCCAACTCACCCCCGATCGCGTCCAAGGCCGCATCGTCCTGATCGGAGCCGTCGCCTCCAGCCTCAACGATAGCTTCATGACCCCTTACGACAGCGGCTTTGCCGAATCCGCCGTCAAAACCCCCGGTGTCGAAATCCACGCCCACCTCACCAGCCAACTCCTCAGCACCGTCCTCGATCGGCGATCGGGCATCCACTTCTGGCCCGACTGGCTAGAAACCCTCTGGATCATTGCCTGGATCAGCCTCGGCGCAATCCTCACCTGGTACTGGCGCTACACCAAACCCCGCCAAGCCCCCGTCCGCATTTTCGTGCTCGTCGGCCTCGGTTGCAGCCTTATCCTAGGAAGTTACTGGGCCTTTTGCCTCGGCTGGTGGGTGCCCGTCCTGCCCAGCGGCCTGGGCTACACCATCGCCATCCTCGTCATCACCAGCTACCTCGCCCGCCGCGCCGCCGACATCCGCAAAACCTTTGGCCGCTACCTCACCGACGAAGTCGTCACCCAACTCCTGGAAACCCCCGAAGGCTTGAAACTCGGCGGAGAACGGCGACAAATCACCCTGCTCATGGCTGACCTGCGCGGCTTTTCCGCTGCCGCCGAACAGCAACCCCCCGAAAACGTCCTCGCCTTCCTGAACCGCTACCTGGAATGCATGACCGATGTCATCACCCGCTACCAAGGCACGATCGATGAATTCATGGGCGACGGCATTTTAGTCATGTTTGGTGCCCCCACCCAGCGCCCCGACGATGCCGATCGGGCCATTGCCTGTGCGATCGCCATGCAACAAGCGATCGCGCAAGTCAACCAATTCAGCCATCTCATCGGCCTCAATCAAGTGGAAATGGGCATCGGCATCACCACCGGCGAAGTCGTCGTCGGCAACATCGGCTCCGCCAAACGCGCCAAATACGGCGTCGTCGGCAGTCACATCAACCTGACCGCCCGCATCGAATCCCAAACCGTCGGCGGCCAAATCCTGATCTCCGAAGCCACCCGTGCCCTGGTTGTCCCCCAACTCAGCCTCGGCCAACAATTGCAGATCCACACCAAAGGCTTCTCCCAACCCGTCACCCTCCACGAAGTCCTGGGCATTGGTGCCCCCTACCACCTGCAACTGGAAAATACCTTAGAACCCCCGATCGCCCTGCCCCAGCCGATCGCCGTGGAATACATGGTGCTGGATGGAAAAGCGATCGAAGAAACCGCCAGTTCTGCCGAAATCCTCGCCCTCTCTGACCACGAGATCGATCTTTACAGTGAGCGATCGCTGGAACCCTTACTAAACCTGAAGCTGAACCTACTGACCCCCGATCGCAGCGCCGACTTCTACGCCAAAGTCCAAGGCGCGATCGGCCCCCACACCTATCGCCTGCGCTTGACCTTCCTGCCCCCCGCCGTCGAAACGCTGCTGACCGCCACACCCACCCGCCAGAGTTCCGCGCCTAATCCCGCAGATAGTCAATCCACTGCTCCACCACCGAGGGCGAACCGTACCACAGCCCCGCACTCTTGGGCGCATGACGCACGCCCTCCAGCGTAATATTCTCCGCTCCCGCCAAGTGCGCCGACTCCACCGGCGTAATGCCATCCCCCCAACAATCTCCCCGCCCGCAGGTCAGCTCATAGCTGCTGTAGGCCAGCCATTGCCCCAACCGTTTCTCGCCATAAACCGATCGACCCGCCACACAGACATAGCGCACCGTCGGTTCAAAGGCTCCGGGATAGCTGGTATTAACAAAGTCCAAATTCTTACGAGTCCAGCGCTCCTGGCTGGTGTGGGGCGTTCCCAAGGTAATCAGGCGATGCACCCATTGGTGGGCCTGCCAGCACTGCACCGATCCCGCTGGCTCCGGGTGAATGTCGTAAGCCTTGGCCCCGAGGTAAATCCGAGCGATCCAGCCTCCCGCTGAATGGCCTACCAGATTGACTTCCGCCGTATTAAACCGCTGGCGCACGTCCTGCACCGTCCGATCGATCTGGTCAATAATGGGGCGAATCGATCGTCCCCCCAGCGTCGGAACCCAGTCCCATTTCGTTAACGGCACCGTCACCGTGGGAATACTAAATTGGCTGAGAAGTTGCTCAAATGCTTGGTATTCCGTCGCAGGTGCGAAATATCCTGGCACAATAACGGTGGGTAGCATCATCTCGATCGGGCGAATTAAGGTAATGGGTTTATCGGTGATGGGATCGGCCTTAATGGCGTCAGCCCTGCCGTATCACCCACTACCGACATGCGTTCACTCTAGAAAGCCATGGTGAAGCAAGGTGCTGTATGGCAAATTGCGTCATGGCTCTCAGTCAAAAGTGGACAGTAATTGTCCTCTCTTAAATATTAGAGCAAGTTAACACAACTTTACACCTGTTCATAATTCTGTAACGCTTAACTCTGCAACTTTTTGAGGAACTATACAGATCACCCTACTTTTCGTAGAAAGGAATCCTATAGAGGAATCCTTGCAAGGATTGGCAGTTGTTAGTTTCCCTGTTGCAGTCTCTCACAGTGTTATTTAATGATGCGGCTCTGACCTATGCAGTTCTGGTTATTGTGTTGTGAAAATCGTCTTGTTGTCTGTGGAGAGGCTACCCCGTGGGATTAGGGACACTATACGGAGTTGGGGTTGGGCCCAGTGATCCCGAACTAATTACGATCAAAGGACTGCGGCGAATTGTCAAAACACCGATCGTGGCGTTTCCGGCGGGGCTGAATGGCAAGCTGGGAGTGGCCGAGGCGATCGTGCAGCCTTGGTTACACGCCCACCAGGTGCGGTTGCCGTTGCACTGTCCCTCTGTGCAGCCAGACTATGCCCAATCCGCCTATGCCCAGCCAGCCTACGCCCAGCTAGCCTCTCCGCAGCCATTCCAGGCACGACCACAGAGTCCCCTTGACACCGCCTGGAAATCCGCAGCCCAAAAGATTCTCCCCTACCTAGAAGCGGGCCAGGATGTGGTGTTCATCGCAGAGGGGGACATCAGCTTTTACAGTACGTTTACCTACCTGGCCCAGGCGATCAAAACGGCCCAACCCTTCGCCCCGATCGAAACCATTCCCGGCATTTGCTCCCCTTTGGCCGCAGCAGCGGAACTGGGACTCCCCTTGACGTTGCAAGGGCAGCGCCTTGCCGTGCTACCCACCATCGATTCGGTTGCAGAATTGGAAACCGCCTTGAAATGGGCTGATGTGGTGGTTTTAATGAATATCAGCTCGGTCTATGCCGAGGTTTGGGATGTCCTGAAGCATCACAGCTTATTGGAACAGAGCTACGTGGTCGAACGGGCGACGGCTGCCTCCCAGCGGGTCTATGACCATTTGCAGGATTGGCCCAACCTGAAGCTCCCTTATTTTTCCTTGATGATTGTCAAAATACGGGAGAATCCGGGAGCGCGGGAGGATCGGTAGGAGAGAGTGGGTGGATCTTGGGATCGCTCAAGGAGAAGGGTAGGAGGGTAAAAGAGAAAGAGTAAGAGGGTAGAGGGGTAGAAGAGTAGGAGGGTAGCAGGTTGGGTGGGCTGAGTGAGTCTTGTCTAATCCCTGAATGCTCTGAGATCGGCAACTTTTTCTCCTGGGATCTCGTCATCGGAGATGATCTCAACGATCGCCTCAATGACCCAGATACCTAAATTTTTAAGGCAAAGGATCATTGATCGAATCTGCCTTTAGAATGCAATCAGGCTCGATCGATAGCTCTCTTTTGGACGATGTTCTTGTCTAAATTTCCGATCTAGCAGTAGGC
This sequence comes from Alkalinema sp. FACHB-956, assembly GCF_014697025.1. Classification (NCBI taxonomy): domain Bacteria; kingdom Bacillati; phylum Cyanobacteriota; class Cyanophyceae; order Leptolyngbyales; family Leptolyngbyaceae; genus Alkalinema; species Alkalinema sp. FACHB-956. Next base: position 7,973 of record NZ_JACJRC010000013.1, read on the forward strand.
TTGTTAACCGTCGGTTCACCTTGTTGCCCACTTCGCGATAGACCACTTAGCAATTGTCCAGTTCGCAACTGTCAAGCTTGCAACTGTCAAGTTCACGATTGTTAAGTTCGCAGTTATAGATCTCGTACTATAGCGTTCGCGTACTATAGCGTTCTCGTTGCTGTCCTATTTCCCCGGAGGATCCACGCTACCATGACCCACCTCAATTCACCGTGGTTAAATTCTGAACACATGGTGACGTTAGTTACGGAAGTTGCGAAACAACCGATGACGATCGCGATGGTGGCTTCGATCGGGGCCCATGGGTTGTTTTTGCTGGGCTTGCCAGCTATCACCGCCAGTCAACCCAAGGACAATACGCGCACGGTGGGCGTTGTTGCCCTGACTCCGGAAGAAATGGCCCAGTTGCCCAGCACCAACAGCACGATGATGATGCCCCAGGGGAATCCGCTCTCCCCTTTGCCGCCGACTGGGAATTCGTTTTCGTTTCCCCAGCAACCCAACACCACACCCCCCCAGCCCGATAACTTACTTGGCTCAACGGGCGGTATCGGCACCGATCCGAATTCAATTTACTCCCTACCAAATCTAGGGATCTCCAGTGGTGGCATGGATTTTAGCAATGCCTTCCCGCCGCGATCGAGTAGCAATTCGGTTTCAGACCGAGATCGTCCATCCGCTACGGACAATCAGCCCAAAAATATTCAGCAGTCTGAGGTTCAGATCAGTCACGATGACGCCTCTCAGGAAGATAAATCTCAAAACGATTCCCAAAAAACACCCCCCAACACCCCCCCGTCGCCGCTAACCTCCGCCAATCCAACCCAGCAGCAGATCGCAGCCAACCAGACTCCTAATAATAATCCGCCTGCGGGTGCCAATCCCTCCGGCCCGACTCCCCTCCCACCCGATGGTGGCCCTACCGTTCCTGCCAGAATGTCGTCGGCCACTGAAGAGCTACTAAAGAAGCAACAGGAATATCAACGCATTGCCGCTTCCTACAAGGCCGATGGCGCTAAGGATAAGCAAGGTGAACTCACCAGAGCGGGCGGCTTGTTTTTAAGTACGCTGAAGCCAGAAGTCCTGACTAAATATGTTGAGGCGAACGGAGGCACCTTTCCTAAGATCGCGGAGCCAACCTTTGAACGCCACAATACGCCCTTAATCTACCCATTTCCCGCCACCTATAAGCTGCCTAACTTCCAGTTTGACCAGCCTGTGAAAGTCTCTGGCCTTGTCGGAGCAGATGGCAAGTTAGATCCGGAGACCCTTTATGTTTTGAAGGGAACCGGCTACGACGATTTGGATGCGATCGCGATCGAGGAAATGAAAACTAAGCAGTTTCCCGCCACCGGACAGTTGACCTATCGCATTGTTGAGTTCTATTTTGCACCCCGTCAGCAGGTGGGCTGATCGCAAATTTCCTAGACCGCACCGCATAGACGCTGCATAAATCGATCGCCTGTCCCCTATGGAAGAACTGTCAGCTTACCCAATGCTTCAGTTCACCCTTAGGAGACAGCAAGATGAAGACCTCCAACCTGCTCAACCTCGCCCTGGCCCTGTCCGTTGTAACCACGATCGCCCTGCCCGCTACTAGCAAACCCGCAGCGGCTCAACCCACTGCTACCAGCCAAACCAGCCGCACCAACGGCGTCATTCCCCAAAGCGCAGGGGTCGTCATCCAACTGCCTGCCAACATGGTGGTAGACGTGGGCCAAAAGCAAGACATGCCCTACACCGTGCCCCTGGCACAGCCCATCTATGACCTGCAAGGCAACGAAGTGATTCCCGCCCAAGCCCCCGTCAGCATCAAGATTAAACCCGAAAATGGCGGCGCGAAAATTGTGGCAGAGTCGATCGTGGTTCGCGGTCAAATCGTTCCCATCATTGCTGCGACTGCCGTCATCCCAGGCCGCACGGTTACGGAACAAACAGGCGAACAACGGGCCAGAGAAAACAGCGCCGTCATGGGTAATCTGTTTGGAGCCATTGGCGGGTCGATCGCGCCGGTGTCCAAGCGAGGCAATGCCTTTGAGCACATGGGCATGATTGGTGGTGCTGTGGGCATCCTGAGTGGCTTAAGTTCTCCCCGGAACTATCGGATTGTGGAACTGTCCAGCGGAACCGTCTATGTGCTGCAATTGCAATCCGCTGTCACGCTACCGACCTTGGCTATGGCTCCCCAGAATAATTCACAATCCTCCCAAGCAGGTAACACCGACGAGCAAACAGCCAACCAACCCAAATTCGACTTCCAAAACGTGGCGCAATACACGAATGGGTTAGAAAATGTGCTGAAAGCCTTCAAGGATGGCAAAATGTCCCTCAGCGAAGCCCGCCGGATTATCATCGCCGCTGACACCTACGCCACCCAAAGCCTGCAACCCCGCCTCTATCCCCCCGCTGGCATTCGTCGCCAAGTTCTGCAATTCTTTGATTACACCTACGAAATCGATCGCAAGTAGTCTCCCCTGTCAGAATGATATCGAGTGATCCATTGCATCTCCCCTCCTCACAATAACTCCAGCTATCTTTCCACGCTGTCCTGTGCTGTCCTATGCCCCGCGCCGTTAGCTCTTCCCAACCCAAATCCAACAATCAGCCTGCAAAACTGTGGATGCTTCTGATTGGCGTCAATGAATACCAAGATGCAACTTTGCCAGCGCTTCAGTATTCCGCGATCGATTGTCAGAGTTTGGGAGATGTCCTAACTGAAGTGGTTTCTTCCTCATTTGCGGCCTGTGACGCTAGCATTTACCACGATTTTGCTGAACAGCTTCCCGTTGTCGCTCCTATCCAGCAAAGTCTGCTGAAAATCCAACAGCAAGCCAACGCCCAAGACACCGTTCTCATCTACTTTTCCGGCCACGGGGTTCTCGCTGGAACCCAGCAGGAAGCGGTGCTGTGTTTACACGATACGGATCTCGATCGACCCAGTGAAACAGGACTGTCCATTCACGCCCTCTTGCAAACCCTATCCGCCTGTGCTGCCCACCAACAAATTATTTGGCTCGATGCCTGTCACAGTGGCGGCATGACCCTGCGCGGTTTACCCATCAATCCCGCAGCCCAATTGGTCGATGTCTTGCAAAAGCAGGTGAAAAAAAGTCAGGGGCTGTATGCACTACTCTCCTGCGATCGATCGCAGCAATCCTGGGAATTTCCGGAACTGGGCCATGGCATTTTCACCTATTTCCTGATGAAAGGGTTGCGGGGAGAGGCGGCCAATGCCCACGGGTTGATTGATGTAGATAGCTTATATAAATATATCTATCATCAAACCCTACGCTACGTTGATCAAACCAATCAACAATTGCGCTTAGTCAATCAGCAAAAACGCAGTCGGGGGGAATCGAAATTACAGGCGGAATATCCACTGCAAACGCCGAAACGCATTGTGGAAGGCATTGGGGAATTTATTCTAGCGAAATCGCCCATTTATCTGACAACCCAAGCCATCGCCCACACCCAGCTCAGCCGACGGGCGCTCATCATCGACGGCTTCAACCACCAAAACGCAGCACTGGAGTTCAGTAAGTTACTCAGCCATGCCGGACAATTTGAGGTGGAATATTATCCCAAACCAGGACAGGACTGGAGCGACATTAAAACTACGATCGCTCAACAGTTAGAAACTATTCCTCCGAATACTGAGAATCATTCCACGCTATTACTCTACCTACGCGGTCAGATTCTGAATCAAGAAGATGGGGAAGCCTCTTTAATACTGGGAGAAACGGGGGAAATCAGCCGATCGTGGCTACGGCAATACCTACGACAACACCCAGAACATCAGCAAATGATTATTCTGGATTGTCCCAAGAGTAATTTAGATGATTGCAATTTAGAAGCTTGGGTTGAGGACTTACAGCACGAGCAGGGACGCGGTCAATGCATTCTTGCAGCGCAGTCTCCCGTGGAGAATTCAGCCCTTTTTGCCCAGGCATTACAGGAAACCTTAAGCACGATCGATCCGCAAAAGGGACTGTCGGCAGCCGGATGGGTTACCCACCTGCAACAGGCATTGGCTGGAATGACGCCCTTGCGGGTCTGGCTATCGGGAACGCGGGGCATTCTGGAAATTATTCCGGAACAAATCACATTAACGACGCGATCGGGAATTGATTTAGGCGTTTGTCCCTACCTGGGATTGCGCGCCTTTAGTGAACGGGAAACGCAATACTTCTACGGTCGGGAAAGTGTAGTCGAACAATTACTCAATGAATTGGTGAAGCAGCCGGTTCTGGCGATCGTGGGTGCTTCCGGTAGCGGGAAATCCTCTGTCATGCAAGCGGGACTGATTCCCCAACTGCGCCGAGGCCAATATATTCCCAATAGCGATCGCTGGCAGATCGTACAAATGCGTCCTGGCGATCGACCCATTACCGCCCTCAGCCGTAGCCTCGCCCACGGGAGCCGGAATGCCACCAACCAGAATGCCGCTAACCAATACGCGCCAGAGCAAATTGAAGGCGTGCTCTACCAAGGGGTAGAAGGCTGGGTGTACTGGCTGCGATCGCAAACGGAACCGCTGACGGTACTGGCGATCGATCAGTTTGAGGAATTGTTTACGCTAGCCGATGAATTGGAACGCCAACGGTTTATTGAATTAATCACGGGGGCGGTGGAATATGCCAGCGATCGCTTCAAATTAGTTTTTACAATTCGCGCAGACTTTATTGCCGCCTGTTTGGAATTGCCGGAACTCGCCCCACTGGTTCAGAAACACAGCGTTCTGGTTCCCGCCTGCCTCAGCGAAGAGGATTACCGCCGCGTCATCACCCAACCCGCTGAGCAAGTCGGTTTGCGCGTTGAGCCGGAATTGATTGAAGTGTTGCTTCAGGAACTCGATCGTACGACGGGAGACTTGCCGCTGTTGCAATTTGTGCTGGAAGAACTGTGGCATTACCGCAGCGAGGGACAATTAACCCTGCAAAGTTATCAGCAACAAATTGGTGGATTGCGGGGCGTGTTAGAAACCAAGGCCCAAGCGGTCTATGATGCCCTCTCACCGGACGAGCAAGCCTGTGCCCGTTGGATTTTTCTCAATTTAACGCAAGTTGGTGAGAGTACAGAAGATACCCGTCGCCGCATTCGTCGATCGACCTTGGCAGTGACCAAGTATGCGCCAGATCTGGTGGAACGGACGCTAAAAGCCTTAACCACTGCGCAGTTGATTACGATCGATTCTGCCCTAGATTCCTCTACAACTCTATTACCAGAAACCCCAGAAGCGGATACTGTCCCGCAGTTATCCACAGCTGTAGAGTCTGAATCGCCTATTCTTTCTAGCCCTGAACCACGCTCTGAAACTTGGCCTGAAACCTGGCCTGAAACCACGATCGAAGTCACCCATGAAATCCTGATTCGCCACTGGTCAACGCTGCGGTGGTGGCTAGATGAAAATAGAAGCCGACTGAAGTCGCAACGACAAATCGAACAATCGGCACAACAATGGCAACAACATGATTACAAACCAGAATTCCTACTACGGGGTGTACGTTTAGCGCAGGCGGAAGAACTCTACATTAATTACACCGATGAGCTAACCAGCCTGACCCAGGAATTTGTTGAAACGTCGATCGAAGCTCGCGATCGGGAAATGATTGAAACGCGGAAACGTCTACGCAGAGCCCAGATCGCCGTGGCTTTGATTGGAAGTTTAGGGGTTTGTGCGTTGGGCTTTGCGGGACTGGCATCCTGGCGACAACGGACAGCACAATTGCGGGAAATTGATGCACTAACGGCCAGTTCCGAAGCTTTACTCAATGACAACCAACAGATCGAAGCCGTTACCGATGGGTTGAAAGCAGGCACGTTATGGCAAAGCTTAGAAACCAGTTGGCTCAAGTTTCTCCCCTTACCAGGGGACTTGCGTATGAAGGTTGTAACAACGCTACAACAAGCCCTCAGCCGCACTCAGGAGATCAATCGGATTACCAGTGAGCAGTCGGTCAATGCAGTTACGAGTAATACTCAAGGCAATCTCATTTGGTTCGCTGGCGATGATGGAAAGATTATACAATACAGCCTTGCAGATAGTCTCAGCGCCGACCAGCGCAGTCAGCCGATCGCACACCTTGGCGATCGCATTCAAGCTATCCAACTCAGCCCCGATCAACAATGGCTCGCCAGTGCATTGAGTAATGGCACGATCGATCTACGGCGAGTCACAGATCGAGAGGCCGTAACGCTGCAAGGCCATAGCGACTGGGTGACGGATGTGCAGTGGAGTCCCGATGGTCAGCAGTTGGTCAGTGCCAGCCGGGATGGAACGGTGCGCCTGTGGAATCGCCAACGGCAGCAGGCTATGTGGATTGGCCAGTGGATTGGCAAGGGGCATAAAGGCTGGGTCAATTGTGTTCAGTTTCTTAATGCTCGGCAAATCCTTTCCGGTGGCGAAGATGGGACTGTACGATTATGGTCGATCGAAGGCAAATTAATCAAAACCTGGAAGGCTCATACTGACCGGATTACCGCCATTGCAATTCGTCCCAATCAAGCAGAGTTTCTGACTGCCAGCGCCGATCGTACGATTAAGCGGTGGGATCGTAATGGCAAGCTACTACAAACCTATGAAGGGCATCGCGATCAGGTTAATGATTTGAGTTGGCAACGGAATGGCCGTTCTTTTGTCAGTGCGGGGAGCGATCGGAAAATCATCTTCTGGTCAGCAACTGGAGAAATGCAAACAAGTCTTCAAGGAAGCCGGGAAGAAATTAAACAGGTTCATTGGATGCCTGATGGCAAAACATTCTTGAGCAGTGGCTCAGATAAATTGGTGCGCGTTTGGCAGATGGCCGATCATCCTGGCGATCGCGTCCCCATGCCCCTCTCTTCCATTCCCGCTGTTACCTTCCTGCCCGATCGACCCGCCCTGCTTGCCACGACCCAGGATAAAGTCGTTTCGGAATTTTCCCTACGATCGACCCCAAACTCGCAACGATTGCTAGCTTCTCCCATTCCTCGGATCACAACTCAAAATTTGATTACAAGCTTAAGCGTCAGTAAAAACGGAAACACCATCATCACGAGTGATATCCAAGGCCATCTATTCACGTTTCAAGCCGATGGCCGATTGCAATTGCAGCGATCGATCTCTCCTCAGCGCATCAATACCGTCCAAATCAGTCCCGATGGCTCAACGATCGCCAGTGCTGGGGTCGATCGAACCATTACCCTCAGCCGTGCGACGACCCTCGAACCGGTTGCGACCCTATCTGGTCATAGCGATGAAATCAAAGCCCTACAATTCAGTCCCAATGGTCACTGGTTGGCTTCCGCAGGCAGCGATCGACAGATCAAACTGTGGAATCTGGCCGATCGTAGCCGTCAGACCTTGGGGAGCCATTCTTTGGAAGTCTCCAGTCTCGCCTTTAGTCCCGATAGCCAGTGGTTAGCTGCGGGCAGTTGGGATAATACGATTCAGGTGTGGAACTTGACCACTCGTCGATCGATCAAATTAACAGGCCATAGCCATGGCATCACCAGTTTGAATTTCAGTCCCGATGGCCAGACGTTACTATCCAGCAGCCAAGACGGCACGGTCAAACTCTGGAATCCCTACACCGGTAATCTGATTAAAACACTGATCAATCAAGGCGATAGTCTCCAAAAGGGTTGGTTAAATCCTAGCGGTGACGTATTGGCGATCGCTGGCGAGCAGTCGGGTTTGACGGTTTGGAACTGGAATCTTAATAGCTTAGTGAATCAAGGCTGCGATCGACTCTCGACCTACCTCCGCAGCCAACCAACCACATCCAACACGATCGGCCGCTGCCAAGCTCGATAAAGCCTGATGATCAGCGATGCTTCAACTTACGATCAACGAGACAGGGAACTTCCTGAGATTAAATAATTTTGCTAGGACAGAAGATTAAGGATATTTACAGTATTTGAATTTTATAGACAATTACATGTTTTTACAATACTATGATCTTGTAGAGATCTTGAGATTCCTATGCCGAAGTCGAAGAAAGAAGATCAAGAACCTGATATTGCGAGGTTATCCGCGATCGATGAGGACGTGCTGACGGTCTTATTGGGACGAGAGTTGTATGGGTTGGAAATCTTGGATGAGCTGAATCCAGGACGTCCAATGCCATTACGGTTTGGCAGCTTGTACCCTGCCCTCAACCGCTTAGAGAAAAAAGGCTTTGTGAGTTGGCGCTGGGGCGACGAAGTGGACGAATCAGGGGGCGCGCGCCGCAAGTATTACAAAGTGACAGGCTTGGGGGCGACAGCGCTCAACGCAGTCCAGAGCTATCGGATGGCGCTGGCACAAAGGGCCACCGCCGGAGCTGGTTTAGTGCTCTGAGGATTGCCGCTTAACAGTACAGAGTTTTGAAATTAGCAAAATTGAGTGGGTCATTACGATGCAAATAGACGATGAAAGTCGGAAACAATTAGCAAAATTTTGGCGCAGAAAACTGTGGTTAGGAATAGCCGTGATCGGAACGTTAGGCATTGCGGCTTGGCGAATCAGTTCAGTACAGGCCCGTTATGATGATGTCTTAGTCCAAGAAAGTCGCAATTTGCCAGACAAAGTTTACCAGGAGTTGATTCAGGAAATTAGGCAAGGAATTCCCAATCAGCCAATTTTTTGGGAAACGGATGATTTCAAAAAAAATCAAACTTGTAGCAGCATTAACCTACTGGGTTCCCTTGGCGATCGCCGTGCAATTCCTGAACTCAAAAAACTGATGGAAGATGAAATGAACCATGTGAGGAATTGTGGTGGTAATATCCTCGATAAAAGTATTTATCTAGCAGCCGCTTTAGCATTAAGTAACTTTGAGGATGAAAATACATTCTCCTATTTGAAGCAATCATTAGCCAGCCTTCCCTCATCACGAATACTTAATTTACAAAGAGAGTTTCATCGGAGAGAACGTCTAATTCTCAAACAGCCAACTTTTAATTGGAATGACAAACAAAATGTAGCGCTTCTGAAAAGTCCCTTCCCAAGGTTTCTGGAGCCGTCAGAGCATGACACGATTAATCAGAAAATAATTCGATCGCTACAATTTCCAGGCGTAGTCGATGAAAATCGAGCACAGAAATATCAACAATTAGAATCAAAAGCCTTGACGAAGCAACAAAAAGAGCAGTTGGTAGAAGAGTTATTCATCAGCAATTTTGTACAGTTGCTGTTTCAACATCAGCAAAATAATCTTCTCGATATAGCTGCACAATATGGTAGCAAGGGTAATTTAAAAGCATTTGAGACATTGCTGTCCTTACTCCCGAAATCAACTCAAACGTTAACTCCATTTGAGAAAAGCACTAGACAATCTATCCTAAATAGGATGTTGGGACTCTCTGCTATTCCTCAATTTAGGCCATCAATTCTAAAATTTCTTAGATCTCAAAACTTTCAAGATAATGATTTTGCCAACCTTTACTGTGTAGCTCTTGCCGCTGACCAAACAGGCCAAATCGCAAGTGAATTACTATTAAAACGAGTCAATTCTGGAAAACTTCCAGAATTTAATGACGGGATGAAATCGTGTAAAGGTGATTTTCCAGTCAATGTTTTGGTGAATCAACTAACTCCATTACTCAGCGATCGGAATTCTAATATCAGAAATAGTGCAGCCTCTGCATTAGGGTTTATTGGTGATCCCAGTGCAATTCCAGCAGTACTTCAGGCATTCAAAAAGCTCCCACGTTATTCCTTCAAGGATGCACCTTTAGAGAATACTTTAGATCCAGACTTATTTGTTGATGGAAAATCTTATAAACTATTTTTGAAGGTGCTACGAGAATTAGGCTATAGTGCAACCCTTGCAGATACTTGGAATGACCAAGAAAAACAGGATGCGATCGTCGTTCTTAAAAAAGCATTAGACCAACCCGATTCGCCGCGCACCAACATAGACAATTCTCGTGCATATATTGGTTACTGTCGGTTGGCATCTGCGTTAGCTGACCTTGGTATTTCAGACTATTTAGAATCAATGTTTTGCAAAAGCTAAGGATTATGCCGCTCATCTCAAACTGGAGATATCCTTGCCATCTGTATATACAATGTTCCATCCAGGATATAAAATTAGTCAACTAGACTTGGTTTTTAAGAGCTTCCTCGATTCAAGTGACCATAGTGTGTATATATTAAATTTATTACGAACCTACGCTCTTCAAAATCCAGATGTTGAAGTTAGACGAGCATCACTTTTTGCTTGGATAGGACAAGGTAATCTTCCTAAAATCTATACTAGTCATTTAATCAAAGCCCTCAAAGACCCTGATGAATTTGTTCGCTCAATGGCAGCATTTTATCTGAGTAACGATCTGAATACCAGTGGTGGTAGTGATCTTGAAATCGAGCAGGCCTTGACAGATGCCCTCAATGACGAAAATAAATACGTCAAGCTACATGCTCATAAAGGATTATTGAAAAAGATTAGCTATCAAAAATCCTATGCTTTAAAGCTACTTGAAAAATCACAGAAATCACAAATTAAAGTTTCATCCGACGACCTGGAAATTATCGCAACTCTTATTTCAAAGGATGAACTACAAGATTCTCGAATTGCTCCACTGATAATTTCACAGTTGAGATCCCTGAATGTTGCCAAAGATATTCCTGTAGAAGATTGGTACCAAAGTAGTTTACGTGAACTACCAGGAGGTCTTGCTAGAAGAAGCACTCCTCCTACTGCTGATGACAATGCCAGTATCAAATTCAACGCAGTGGGAATACTCAAGCGTTTAGCCGATCGTAATCTTCTTACAGACACCGATCGTCAGGCTTTGTTACCCATTGTGATGTCTATTAACAAGCAGTACGAGAGCTATGTAGGTCGTATTCAAATTGTCAAATTGATTCGCCAAATCAATCAATCTGCCACTTCAGATCCAATCGCTCAACAACGCACCCAATGGTTCTTTTACATCGAAGCCGGATTGTTGGGTCTTGTGGGTTTGACGAGCCTCAGCCTCCTCTTGATCAATCTCCGTTTGCGCAATCCTTTCCCCTTCTTTTGGTCAGGCTATCTGATTTTTCCAGAAGAAGTCATAGCGGAATTGATCGCACTCGTTCAACGTCGCCACGCTGAAAAGGTTCCTCAATGGCGAATCAGACTCGAAATTATCTATGAAGTTCTCCTACTGCTTTGGGCTTTTCAGATTGTTATCCGAATTGACAATATCAAACTGCCTCCAGGAGGAAATCGATCGGCTAAGTGAACCACCAACACCAGCCGTCTGACTAACCACGATCGTGGGCTGAGTAAGCTTTTAATGTGATTCTGAGCTTAACGAGGCACCGTCACTTGATTCAGTAAACCTTGAATCACGGCATCAATGCTTAAACCATCCAACTGAGCCTCTGGACGAAGAATCAGGCGATGGCGTAGCAGCGGAACTGCGATCGCCTTCACATCATCCGGCGTCACGAACTCCCGGTTAGCTAACCAAGCCTGTACCTTACTCGCCTGCAACCATGCCACCGCCGATCGCGGAGATGCCCCCAGGGCAATATCTGGATGTTTACGCGATCGTTGAACGATCGATAGCAAGTAGTCTAAAACATTTTCCTGAATCTTTACGTTGTGAATCAATTTCCGGGCCTCCAGAATTTGCGAGACTGTAGTCATCGGTTTTAATTTTGCTAAATCTAAACGTTTTGCTTGGAATCCAGCTTGTGTATTCAATAGCATTTTCTTTTCCGAACTCGGATCAGGGTAATCCACCATCAGTTTGAAAAGAAAGCGATCGAGCTGCGCTTCCGGCAAGGGATAGGTACCCTCAAATTCCAAGGAGTTTTGCGTCGCAATCACCCAGAATAATTCAGAAAGTGCTAGAGTTTGCCCATCCAGCGTCACCTGTTGTTCTTCCATCGCTTCCAACAATGCCGATTGCGTTTTAGGCGGGGTACGATTGATTTCATCGGCTAGAAGAATCTGGGTAAAAATTGGGCCTTGCTTTAACGTAAAACTGCGCGTATTCAAATCAAAAATATTTGTCCCTAGGATATCCGAAGGCAAAACATCCGGCGTTAACTGAATTCGACGGAAGTCCGCTTGAATCAGCTGCGAGAGAACCCGCGCCAACAGCGTTTTTCCCGTTCCCGGCACCCCTTCCAAAATCACATGGCCCCCCGCGAGCAGCGCGATCAGCAATTGGTGCGCGATCGCATCCTGCCCCACAACCACTTGGCTGAGCATTTGTTCTAGGCGAGAAAAGACAGGATTCATTCCAGATTGCATTTCAGACATTGTGATTTACCGTGTACGTGATTTACCGTGATTTACCGTGATTTATGCGAGAGTAATTGACCAGAACTTTATTTCTTGACAGCTTGTTGAACAGGATTTTTGCCTATGATTTACAATCGTGGATTTACGATCGCGATCGATCGAGCATTTTCCGAACCTGCGACCATTTTTGCAACCAGAACAACACATCGGATTCCCGCTTGAGGGAAGCACGGGGATGGAGTAAGGGTTGGAGATCCGTTGGCGATCGCCCCGTTTGATTTTGCCACATCGTCATTAGCTCTTGTTCATTAGCCATCTCTCCTGATAATCCTAATTGTCGTTGCAAATGGGCTTTCTCAGCATTGCCAATCACCTGTTCAACAAATTCATAACTCCCTGCTTTTTGTAATACCCCAGCCATTGCCTGAATGTAGACTTGACTATTATTGACAGGAGGATTAGGGATAGGACGCACAGCCCCAAAGCGGCGATTTTTAGCATAAACCAGGATCCCAACCACTACAAATCCTTGGATCACCACCAGAAGAAACGGCGTAGAAGTCAGATAGCCAATCAGATCACCGCGCGTTTCCTTTTCTCGAGTGACTGCATCTTTATAGCCATGGAGATATTCATCCATCCAAATCCGATCGGGCTTTTTTCCCACCAACTGCGCAAGGTATGCATAGTTAGCAGGTTGATCCTGGTAGGCATTGGCTGCTAAATAGGGCGTTGTAACGCGGATAATTTCACCCTTTCCACGCCTTTCACGGATCACAATGCCACCATAGCGATCGCCCAGTACCACCGGGTTGCCCAGGGCCTCTTTTAGATCCTCTCTGGGCGGGGAATCGCCTGAACGGGGCCGCAATCGTCGAGTGGTGGCAATTTTAACCGTGCCTGCGGGTGTGGCATGGGACGACCAAAACGGAGCCTCCGTCGCCTTTCCCTGCTGTGCCAAGATGACTAACCGATTCCCCTGACTGACCCAAGCAATTAAATCACTGGGAATGGACTTGTCCGATCGCTCACCATAGACTTGCAGAAACGTTGCTGGGGTAGGCGAATTTGATCGCAATTCAGACGCCGTTAAATTACGATAGGGCTGTTGCCAGCGCTCGATCGTGACACCCTGCTGCTGCATATAGGCATACCAACCTGCATAGCCATCGGGAGAACGCCCATAGGAAGAACCATCCATTAGTCGATTGGTCGGAGCTAAAAACAGAATCCCTAAGAGAAGCACCAAAAACAGCCCTGCAATCCACATCCACTGTCGCTTGGAAAGCCCTTGGGAAATATCTTTACCAACCAAATTCATAATGAACAACCTAAATCAACTGTAAGCAAGGAGAGATATACAATCAATCAGAACAGTAATAATCTTTGAGCCACAATCTTTAACGCTCCGTTTTTAACAAGCTCAACTGATCTACCACCGTTTGATAGGCTTGTTGACACTTGAGAAAAATCGGTTCTGAGGCGATCGCTTGTTCATAGCAGATCTGTTCATGTACCTGAATCAACGTTTGGCAAGCTTCCATTGTGCGGGGTGTACGCAACGTAGTCAGCAACCGTAAATACTCACCATCGGTGCGACTGGTTTCTAAGGGAATCATTTGCCGATCGCTCAATTGCTGGAGCATGGCCATATATAAGGCTCGACAGCCTTCCGCATAGTTGTGCTGCGTTTGGTAAGTTTGCGCAAGTTTGTACCAGTCTGCGGCGGATTTGGGACTGTCTGTCCGATCGCTTTGGAAGCTTGCAGGGGAGCGATCTCGCTGTCGTTTCGCCCAATAGGGATCTAACCACCGCACAACCCACCACAATATCCAAAGAATAAAACTGATCACCACTAGCCAAAACAACACTTCCCAAACCTGCGAGGGCACGACCGGCAGCTTGGGTCCCTCTGGAATGGTCGGCGATCGCCAACCCGCGGTTTGCACCTCCAGCCATTCTGAAAAGCGCTGCGTCCACTGGCGAAATTGCCAAGCAGGATTACTTTTTTCCAAAGGGGCAGCTAGCAGGGGAGGTAGTCCCCATGGGAAGGCATGAAATCCCCATAGGTCAGTTACGAAGGGCATTGTGGGTTCCAGCATGTCCATCCCCTGTGCAAAGCTCCTCCTATCGTACTCGTTGCTGCCATTGTCCGATCGCCTGCTGTGCAGCCTGCCCCCAGGTGGGTTGCGCCTTGGGAATTCGTTGCGCTGTGGCAATGGCCGCTCGAAAATTGCCCTGAATGGCTTGCTGTTCCGCCAATTCCAGCAAGTCGCGACACCAGCGATCGATTTGTTGTTGAGCCAAGGGATAGGCCGGATCCTGGGGAGAAATTTGCTGGGCTCGCGCGATCGCCCGACTCACCGCCGCTGGATTAATAGGCGTGATAGAACCTTGGGCCTCGGCCAGAATGCGTCCTCCGGAACTGGCGATCGGCCAGAATGGAGGGGTGAGGGAGGTCGGCGGGGTCGGCGGGGTCGAAGCTGGAGGATCGGCGGCCATGGGAGCACGGGCCAAGGAGGGAGAGGGGACTGATTTGGCAGAATTCTCGGACGATCGTTCCTCCACCCTAGGCTCTAGAGCAGGCCGTCCCCATTGGACTAACCCCCAACCCAACAGGATTAACCCGATTAATCCTAGCAGCCAGCCCCACGGCGATCTTCTCAACGGTTGAGAGAGCTGCTGGGCAGGGTGTTCTACCCATTCTCGATCAGTCAGTTCAGCAGCCTTCCCAGTCATGTACGTCTCTACAGATTGTCCAGAAGAGGGTTCAGGAGATCGTTCAGGAGATCGCTCAGGGGAATGCGGAGTCATCAATTCTTCCCCAGCGGACAAACCCGGTTGCAACATGGGTAATCGCATCAGCGAGGGCACGATCGGCGGAACTTGCCAGCGCTCTAACTGTTCTGGCGTAGCAATGATGCTCGGTTCTTGGAGCGGTCGCGTGACATGCTGCCCCAGTTCCGGTAGCCGCACCCGTAGTAGCTTCGCCCATTCAGATAACGGCTGCCCCGCCGCCGATCGCAAGCTTTCTAACACAGCAAGGGTAAAGACGCCCTGCCCCATCATGGGAGACTCGTAGGAAAATTGCTGGGGCTGGCAAGAAAGCACCGTCGCAATGCCAAATTCCCGTGCAAGCTGGGCCGTGTGCTTTCCCAGGTGAGGAATGCTACTGGAGAGTTCCGGGCTTGCTCTGCGAACGGATTGGCTACGGTTGATATCGAGGAGCACCACCGTGCGATCGGTCGGTAAGGTTTTGAGCGTGGCAAACAGCGTCTTGAGGCTGAACCAGGTGTCCGGTGGGTAGGCAGGATTAGCCTCGATCGGCAGTAGATAGTCCTCCTGATGCCACAGATCCCCATAACCACTAAAAAAGAACCAGAGCGAATCCCCCGCTCCGATGCGTTGCTTGCGTAGAACATCCAGCCACTGTTCCAACGTAGGCCGATCGGGATAGGTGGAATAGCCCAGATGCAGGGGCGATGCCTCAGTCATTAACAAAACTTGATCCTGGGGCACCCCAGCGGTTTGGATAAACCAATCGGCGATCGCTTGGGCGTCCTGCTGGGCACATTGTAAGGGTTGTAACAGCTGATAGTGGTTAATGCCCACTGCCATCACCCAAACTTTGCTCATGACAAATCTCCCGAACGGTTTGGTGGCTCTCGCACTATTATGGGGCTGTTAGCGATTCCGATCGCGATTTTTCTCCCGAATTCCGACCCTCAGTCTCTAACGATTTGGTCTAAACCCAGACCCTAGCTTGGGTGGAGAGGGAGTGGTTGGTTGAGTCATACTGCGTCCAGTTGAGGTCAAGTTGAGTCCCTATGCTAAATCCCCTACGCAATCGCTTGTTTAAACAATCTGTTAATCGGCGTGATCGATCGGTTGATCGGCCTGCCTTGCGGTCTCTGACCCAGGGTGTTCTGGGTTTGAGCCTGGTGATGGGAACGGTGACAACCCTGGGAATTGTGCCAACTCTAGTGACCGCTCCAGCAGCCCAAGCCTTTACCGCACGGTTGGATGTCAGCCTCGATCGGATGACCAATGAAGCCTACACCGCGTTTATGCGACGGGCCGAGCTCGTGGCTCGGGCAGCGGCTCAACGAACGTTCGATCGAGATATTCTTGCCAGTTCCGTGGTGATTCATATCCTGGGGCGTAACCAAGGGGCAGAGGCTCCGGTGTTGACCTTGGAAGTCACCCGCGACAACTGGCGTAAACGTCCGGATACTCGGACTTGGGCGACTTATTATCGGACAGCCAATGCTTTGTTGGGCTTTTCATCCAGTCCAACGGATGCCCCCTTTGTACCACCCGCGGCCAATGCTCCGTTTCCAGTGATTCCCGCGTCGGCTCCCCCCGTGCCCAACGCCTCCCCGGAGCCCAACGCACCCAGTGACCCGATCTCGGTACCGCCGAGTTCTAGTGATGTTAGGTAGAAATGTTCAAACGTGCGGGACGTGCAAGCGTGCAGGATGTGTCAGCCTGTGGAACGTTCAGAAATGCGAGATGGGCTTTTCGCGCGTTGCTGTTCAGGGAGTATTGCGTAGAGTTTTACTCCCCCTAGGGGAACTGCGTACCCATAAAAAATGCAGGCCGCCCCTTGCACAGGATTCGCAGGGCAGCCCGATCGCAGGGGTCAGTAGCGTCTATTGTTCGGTTTGTCTGAGCCTGCTGAAGGGAGCCGTTGCCCATTGGCAGGTGTAACTTAGTGGCAGGTGTAACTTAGCGGCTGGTGTAACTTAGCGGCTACGGAACCGTTGTCTATTCTGTTTATGCTTCGCTAACGCCTTCCGCTTTTCCTTTTCCAGCGGAGTTTCAAAATGGCGCTTCTTTCTCATATCTTGAAAGATTCCTGCCCTAGAAACCTGGCGCTTGAACCGTCGCAATGCCGATTCAATTCCCTCATTTTCACCCAAGATAATTTGAGCCATGCTGCCAGTCTCCTCCTGTTGAGTAATCATCGTCTGAAACGAAAAATAACAAAACCTCTTGCAGAGTGGCGCAGTTGCTCAGATCTGCAAGAGACTCTGATATTTTTAAGCTTGACGCAGGGATGATGAATGCTGCGTTTTGGATAAGCCAGGACTGATCTTCGAGTTCCCGTTATACCTAGGCTGTATATCTAGGCTGTATACCTATGGCTGTCGTGGATAACTTGATGACTCTATCCCAGCTAGGTATAGTCAGCGGGTTGATCTAGTAACGACGATCGCGGCGGCCACCCCCGTTGCCCCAACCGCCAGAAGAGGGGCTCCGTTCTTCGCGGGGTTTTGCCTTGTTGACTTTTAAATCCCGTCCCATCCACTCAGCCCCATCCAATGCTTCGATCGCGACATCTTCTTCCGCAGAAGTTGCCATTTCTACAAAGGCAAATCCCCGAAAGCGTCCGGTTTCCCGATCGGTGGGCAACTGAACACGTTTAACCACGCCATATTCCGCAAATGTGCGCTCCAAGTCTTCTTGAGTCACTTGGTAGGAGAGGTTACCAACGTAAATCGACATATCTGAATCTCCGAAAATAAATACATGTAGAGAGGTTAAATTCGGAGAACCACGGTTGAACACTGTTGGGGTGAAGCAAATTTGAGTTCCAGAGCCGAAAAAATCATCTTTACGCCCTGACTATAACACAGGAAATCTCCAAGTTGGTGAATGAATCTCTAGGAATTCTCGGGGGCATCGGCTCCCCAGCGGAAGGGCGTCGCAAACCACCGCATTAACAAGCCTCAAAAAAATCTTGGAGAATGATTTTGAGGCCATTCTCCAAGGACCGACCTGCGGTGATGCATTGCCAGCCAGTGAGTTGATGACTGCAGCCTACAACAGCCTACAACAGCCTAAAGATGACTACACCCCAACGCGATCGGGTAGGACGACGGTCGATACTTGGGTCACCAAATCACCATCGGGGGCCATTGCCACCTGTTCTGCCAACTGGGCTTCAATCTGAGTCCGCACAATTTGCCGATATTCCAGAAAATGTTCCCCCAATGCACAAATACCCAAATACGGTTCCCACACCTTAGGATTGTGACGGATAATGCTGAATAAATAGAACCAAAAACGCCAGCGAGTTTTCCGAACGATGCCTTGCCGCCAACATAACGTGAGTAAGGCGCGAATGTTAACCCAATTCACTTGGCGGACTCGACTGGGACACACCGGAGCCCCCAACTTTAGAAAGTGGCGGTAGGTGCGATCGAGATAGGCCATGGGATCATACAATCGCCAAAAAGCATCCACATATTCCTGCGCAATGTCTTCGATCGGGCGCGTGGGCACAAAATTCATCAAGGTTGTTTGATTCATTCCCGACGCATTGCGTTCTGGGTCAACCAAGCGATTTTCCCGGTTGAGCCGATGCCACAAGGCCGTATCCGGTAACGCCTGCAACATACTGAACATCGCGGTGGGAATCGTTGTTTGCTCCACAAACCGGACAATGCGATCGCCCGCCCCAGATTGCTCCCCATCAAAGCCAATGATAAACCCGGCCATGACCCGCAGCCCGGACTGCACAATTTTCTCCACAGACTCCACCAGGGACGATCGGGTATTTTGGAACTTTTGTGTTAAAGCTAAGCTCGCTTCATCGGGTGTTTCAATCCCTAAAAAGACGGCATTAAAATTACACGCGACCATTAAGTCCATCAATTCTTGATCGTTTGCAAGATCAATGGAGGCTTCTGTATTAAATCGAAAGGGATAGTTATAGGATGCCATCCAAGATTGTAATTCCCGGAGTAATAACTTCACATTGCGTTTATTGCCAATGAAATTATCATCCACCATGAAAATACTACGTCGCCAGCCTAATTCATACAATCGTTCCAATTCTGCCAGCAGTTGGCTGGGGGTCTTGGTGCGTGGCTTACGGCCATAGAGCACAATAATGTCACAGAATTCGCATTGAAAGGGGCAGCCCCGCGAAAATTGCACGGACATACTATCGTAGGCATCGAAGTCCAGCAAGTCAAAGCGCGGAATGGGCGTGGTCGTCACATCAGGTTTCTCTCCATCGGCGCGGAAGATCCCCGATCGCTCCCCCCGTTGAAGCGCTGCAACAAATTGCGGCAGCGTAATTTCCCCCTCATCTAGGATTAAAAAATCTGCTCCCGACGCGATCGCTTCTTGGGGGAGCGCAGTGGCATAGGGGCCACCCACGGCAACCAGTTTCTGGTACTGTTTGGCAATTTGAATTTGGGCTAGAAAATCGGCCTTTTGGACAATCATGGCAGAAAGGATCACCACATCGGCCCAATGCCAATCCGCTGATGGAACCTCGGTGACATTGTGATCGACCAGCTTAAATTCCCAGTCTTGGGGCAAAATTGCAGCAACGGTTGCCAATCCCAAAGGCGGTAACATCGCTTTACGATCGACCAGTTCCAAGGCTTTCTCAAAGGACCAAAAACTTTTTGGAAACTGGGGATAGATTAATAAAACCCGCATAGCACCTCAATTGGAATGCTGGGTGGACTTGACCTCCAGCTTAACGTGACCTGCTCCGTTCTGTGCCAGTGTTAAGGTTTTGTTGGGTTTTGGTGAGGTGAAATTCTGGCGTAATTTTGTGATTTCGTCGAAAAAGTGATCGCTTTTGGGCGGTTATATTCCGGTTAGAGGACTAGGGATGCAACGCACAAAGACAGTCATCGCGTCCCTTTGCCCTCTACAATGGGGATCAGATTCAGTCAAGCATCTTGTTTCCCATGAAGCGGCGGGATTTTCTGTGGCGATCGAGTCAGGTACTCACGGGGGTGGGCCTGGGGCAAACTGTGCTAGCCCCAATCCTGTGGTCTCCCACCCCGGCTTGGGCGGATGTGATCGGCCCCACTCCCCTCAAACGGGCACTGCTCATTGGCATTAATCAATACCCAGACAGTGGCTTGAAGGGCTGCTTGACGGATTTGGATCTACAACGGCAACTGTTGATCTATCGGTTGGGGTTTCCGCCGGAAAATATTGTGACCTTGGTGGATAATGCCGCGACCTCCGACGCGATCGCCGCTGCCATCCAGGATCATTTGGGTCATCAGGCCAACGGGAATACGATCGCCTGGATTCATTTCAGTGGCCTAGGATGTCTTGGCAAAACCGGACAGCCGACTTTGCTGACCGCCAACCGAGGGGAACTGCCCCTAGAACAATTTGCACAGTGGTTATCAGCCCTACCCACAGATAAAATCACCACCATTCTGGATACCAGTTTCCAGTCCAGTGGCGAAGGGGTGCAGGGCAATGTGCGCCTGCGATCGCGCCCCCCCTTGGTCACCGCCAACTGGCCCGAGACTGAAGCAATCCCGTCTCCCGCCCTGCCCACGTTTCCCGGTCTTCTCTTAACCGCCACAAGGGCAATCCCACCGTCTACCGTACTATCGGGGCAGTCTGCCTTGCAGGGCGCAACGGAACTGGATTTTGCAACTTGGAGTGCAGGCCGGTTCACCTACGGACTGACCCAAGCCCTCTGGCAATCGGCCCCGAGCACCCCATTTCCAACCCTCTGGGCCATGACCCTCGCAGCCATGCAGCCCCAATTGCCGGACTGGACAGGGAGCAAGCTCAAAGAGAAAGCAGCAGGTCACCCATTTTCCCTGACCAACCCTGGGGCCATTGGCGTCATTACTGCCGTGAATCGAGAAACGGGGCTTGGCGAAACTTGGCTGGGGGGACTGCCATCGATGGTGCTCGACCCGTTAATGCCCCGATCGCTGTTTTCTGTACAATCAGCGGCGGGATTAGTGGGTCAAGTGCAAGTTCTCGAACGGACGGGACTGCGCGCCAAAGTGCGCTTTGTGGAAGCGGCCATGCCCTCTCAACCGATGCCCCTTGCAGCGGGCCAATGGCTCCAGGAGTCTATTCGTGTTCTGCCCCGGCAACTGGAATTAACGATCGCCCTCGACCAGCATTTGACCAAAGTGGAACGGGTGGATGCGGTCAGTGCGTTATCTAATTTTCCCTACCTCACGGCCATTAATGCCGGAGAGGGAGCCGCTGACTGCCTGCTAGCCAAGGTGGATGAGCCGGCCACCCAAGTTGCCCTGTTACCGAATGCACCGCTGTCGGAACTGGTGCTGCCAGTGGGCTATGGCCTCTTCACCCCGACCCAGGCTCCCATTCCCCATACCCAGGGAGATCGGGGTGAGGCCGTCAAGCTGGCCATTAAGCGCCTCTCACCTACCCTACAAACCCTCTTGGCCAAAAAAATTCTTCGCAGTACAGAAAATATAACGGCCTCTCAACTCGCGCTCCGGGCAACGTTAGATCTGGTTTCGCCCAAAACCAAGCCGCTGATCCAACAAACGACGCAGGCCATCCAAGCAACCACGATCGAGCCCCTAGATAGTCCCACGGTACCTGCTGGAAGTCACCTGCAGTATCATCTGCAAAATTTGGGATCGCAAACGCTGTACTGGTTATTGTTGGGTTGGGATAGTCGGCGCAATAGTTATTTGATTTTGCCTCCCCTCAATTCTAACTTTGCAGAAATTGCCCCCGGCCTAACGCAACCGTTGATGAGTAGCCCCGCCAATCCAGAATGGATCGTGCGCAATACGACAGGCATGGCCGAAGCTTTTTTGATTAGCAGTACCGCTCCGTTTACTCGCACCCAAACCTGTGTGTCCAGTGATCCAGATAATTTTCTGCAGGCCCTCGATCGCCCCTTGGAGATTGTTCAAGCCATCCTTCAGGATCTCCAGGCAGCCAGCCCAACCACCCAAAATCTCAACCCCACAGAAGCCGTTGCCCTCAATCACCAAACCTGGGCGACCTTGCGCTTTACCTATCACGTGGCGTAGCGAGTCTGGCGTCCGGGGCTGGTGAATTCATCAGTTGAGCGATGCAACAACCCGTTCCCCCCGAGCCCATCGGTGGGGCTGTCCCCCTAAGCCCGCAGAAATGTGTCATCGAAAGACAGAGATGCCTCATCGAAAGACAATGTAGTGAGTTATTACAATCCATAGCAGCTAGCGGTTGCAGTCTGGGTAGAATAATGAAATCTATGTAAGGCGTGACATGGAATCGTCTCCGTTGTGTTCGGGTTGCGTCGAGCGATGCTCCACGGTGGTTCTGCTGTAGTTCTGCGGCGGTTCTAGGGTGGTTTAACAGGGCTCCCCGTAATTTTACGATTGATGCTTCATGAATGATGGTTCATCGATCGAGGATGATGTCTATGTCCCTGCAATTTTGTCCTGATTGCTCTTTCCTGACGTACTTTTCTGACGTATTTGATTGATTGCACCCATGTTGCAACCATTGCACACACTCTAGTTCAATCGTAAAATCTGCATCGATCGAACGGCATTACGACCAACCACCCGCGCGATGCGGGACATTAACTAAACCTCTCTTCAACGGTGTTGAGTGGGCTTTCCATGGAGAACCTGAATGCTTTTGAACCGAAGGCCAGGGGAAAACCCAATGGATGGATGACGTACGTTGACCCTGATCCCTGGGAGGGCTCCCTGTGAGTGAAGTGATGAAAAATACCCAATTCAGCGAAATTGATCAACTACAACAACACATTGCCACCCTAGAGCAACTGCAATTGATTTATGAACAGGAATCACTGAGGAAAACGCTACAGTTAGAGCAAGCCTTGCAGGCGTTACATGAACAAAATCAATATCTTGGACAGATCTCACAACAGTTAACTGAACTTTCCACCTTTCAACAGGCCATTTTAGATAGTGCTAACTTTGCGATCATTTCTACGGATTTGCAAGGCACGATTCAATCCTTTAATGTCTCAGCGGAACGGCTGTTAGGGTATCGAGCGGTGGAGGTGGTTGGGCAAGTTACGCCAGCAATCATTCATGACTCCCAGGAAGTGCGCGATCGGGCTGAACGGCTCTCCGTGGAACTCAACACCCCGATCGAACCTGGTTTTGACGTCTTTGTCGCGAAGGCCAAGCGGGGACATGTCTCGGAGGAAGAGTGGACATATATCCGCAAGGATGGAACTCGCTTTCCTGTGGTGCTTTCCATTACCGCCATTCGCAATGCACACCAGGAGATCACTGGTTTTTTGGGAATTGCCAAGGACATTACTGCGCAAAAGCAAGCGGAACGTAAGCTACAAGATATTAACGTTGCGTTAGAGCAAACCGCGATCGTGGCGATCACCGATGCCCAGGGAGTCATTACTTTTGCCAACGAGAAGTTTTGCGAAATTTCCCAATATCAGATCGAGGAATTGATTGGGAAAACTCACCAGATTGTCAATTCAGGGTTCCATTCCCGCCAGTTTTTTACTGAAATGTGGCGCACGATCGCCCAAGGTAAAACTTGGCGCGGTGAAATCAAAAATCGAGCCAAAGATGGGTCTGCTTATTGGGTAGATACGACGATCGTTCCTTTTCTGGACGCCCAGGGGAGACCCTATCAATACCTCTCGATTCGTACCGATATCACCGCTAAGAAAGTTGCGGAAGCGGAGTTACAAACCCTCTCGTTGATTGCGAGTAAAACCGATAACGTTGCCATCGTCACCGATCCTAACGGTTATATCGAATGGACCAACGATGGTTTCCACCGGGTCACGGGCTATCAGCTCCAGGAAGTGATTGGGCGTAAACCAGGGAGCTTTTTGCAAGGGCCGGAGACCTCCCAGACCACCGTGGAGGCGATTCGGCAGGCCCTCGCCCAGGAGGTACCCTTTGCGGGGGAAATTTTGAACTATCACAAAGATGGCACCCCCTATTGGATTCTGTTGCAAATCAATCCAATTTTTGATGAATCTGGCAGGTTAGCGCATTTCATCGCGATCGAGAGTGAAATTACCCAGCGCAAACAGATGGAATCGGATTTGCAAAAAGAAGTGGAAGAACGCCAACGGGCAGCCCAAGAGTTACATCAATTAGCGGAACAGCTAGAAATTAGCAACCGTGAACTCCAGGATTTTGCCTATGTCTCTTCCCACGATCTACAGGAACCCCTGCGTAAAATTCAGGCCTTTGGCGATCGCTTGAAGGCAACCTGCCAGGATTCATTGAACGAAAAAGGACAAGATTATTTAGAGCGCATGTTGAATGCGGCCAGTCGTGCCCAAGTATTAATTAATGATTTGTTAGACTTTTCACGGGTCACGACGAAGGGCCAGCCCTTTGAAGCAGTCAACTTAACGGAGATCTTAGAAGGTGTACTGTCCGATCTAGAAATTCGCATTGAGCAAACGGCAGCCACGATCGATTGCGACCCCTTGCCGATCATCGAAGCCGATGCACTACAAATGCGCCAAATTCTGCAAAACTTACTGAGTAATGCGCTTAAGTTTCGACGTGAAGATATCGCCCCAAAAATTCAGGTGCGATCGCAAATCCTCACCCAAGATAATCAAGATTGGTGTGAGTTACGAATTATCGATAACGGGATTGGCTTTGACCAAAAATACACCGATCGTATCTTCCACATTTTCCAACGCCTCCATGGACGGGGTAGTTATGAAGGCACGGGCATTGGCTTGGCAATCTGCCGTAAAATTGCAGAACGGCACGGCGGTACCTTAACGGCGGAAAGCCAGCCGGACCAAGGTGCAACCTTTATTTTCACCCTGCCCATGCAGGTGACGCCAACCTCTTTTCGCAACGCAGTCATTGAAGGAGATGATGATGCCTAACAAAGGAAAAAGTATTACGATTCTGGTGGCCGAAGATGATGAGGACGATCGGTTTCTGATGCAAGAAGCATTAGAAGAAAATCGTCTGGCCAATGATCTCCATTTTGTCGTGGATGGGGAAGAGTTAATGGATTACTTGCTGCATCGAGGGGCCTATACCGATCCTAAAACAGCCCCCCGTCCCAGTCTGATCCTGCTGGACTTGAACATGCCCCGCAAGGACGGGCGCGAAGCACTGAAGGAGATTAAAGCCGATCCCGATCTGAGGCAAATTCCCATTGTGGTGCTGACTACCTCCAAAGCCGAAGAAGATATTCTACGCACCTATGACCTAGGGGTCAGTTCTTTCATTGCCAAGCCTGTCGTGTTTGAATCCATGGTGCAAATTATGAAAATGTTGGGCACCTACTGGTTTGAAATTGTGGAATTGCCCGATCGGCTTGCCTAGCGTGCCATGAATCTTTGGCACCCTGCATCGTTGAGTAAATCGCCCAGGAATTATGACTGATTCAAACTCCCCCAGCCAACTGACCACTTGCGATTTAGCGCTGCAACAACAACTCACTCAGGCAACTTTACTGGCCTCCGTGCTGCAACGCATTCGCAGTTCCCTGGATCTGGAGACGATTTTGACGACGATCGTCGAAGAAGTGAGGGAGTTTCTCCAGACCGATCGGGTGGTTGTTTTTCAAGTATTTACCGATGGCACCAGCAAAGCCACTGCGGAATCCGTCGGGGAACCCTGGCGCAGTATTTTTGAAGTTGTCTTCCCCCCGGAAGCCTTTCCCCAGAGCTGCCATGACAGTTATCTGAGCGGTAGAATTACTCGCATTTGCAATCGGGAACAGGCGAATATTGTGGATTGTATGCGCGGGTTTATGGCGACCTTTGAAGTACAGGCATGGCTCTCCATTCCCATTATTTTGGGCGATCGGCTATGGGGACTGATCCTAGCCCATCAGTGCTCTGAACCGCGCGAGTGGCAAGACTGGGAAGTGTCCTTCATGGGCCAATTGGCTAGACAACTCGAAATTCCCCTAGAGCAAGCAGAACTCTATCAACGTTTACAAATCGAGCTGGAGGAACGCAAAAAAGCAGAAGCAGAGTTACGGGACCTGACCGAACGGCTGGAACGTAGTAATAAGGAACTGGAAAGTTTTGCCTACGTGTCTTCCCACGATTTGCAGGAACCGCTGCGTAAAATTCAAGCCTTTGGCGATCGGCTCAAGAGTCGTGCAGGGGATTTACTCGACGAAAAAAGCCAGGACTACCTCCAGCGCATGTTAAGTGCAGCTAACCGAGCCCAGATCCTGATTGACAACCTGTTGACCTTTTCGCGTATCACGACCAAAATCCAACCCTTTACCGCAGTCAATTTACGGGAAGTCATTGATGGGGTTCTGTCGGATTTGGAAATTCGCATTGAAACCGTAGGCGGAACGGTTGAGGTGGGCGAATTACCTGTCATTGAGGCCGATGCCCAGCAAATGCGCCAACTCTTTCAAAATTTGTTAGGCAACGCCCTCAAGTTTTGCCGCGAGGGGGTGCCGCCGGTGGTGACCATCACCGCAACGGTGGAAAGCAACAAGGTGAAGATTGCTGTAGCCGATAATGGGATCGGATTTGAAGAAAAGTATCGCGATCGCATTTTTGAGGTGTTTCAACGCCTGCATGGTCGATCGGAGTACGAAGGCACGGGAATCGGCCTCTCCATTTGCCGCAAAATCGTGGAACGCCATGGCGGCAAAATTGTCCCCTACAGCCAACCTGGGGCTGGGGCCACCTTTGTCATGACCTTGCCACTCCAACAGTCCGCATCGATGTAATAAGAAATTTCTAGTAGAAGCGTCATTTTCTGGGTTATGACCTAGGCTGATCGGTGTAGATTGCCGTGGTCTGTGGGTTATCGTGGCTTACGGCTGATTGTCATCTAGTTGTCCATCTTTTGTCTCCATGATTGAAGTCATAACCTTTCTGCTGTCCCGACGAGTTGATCTATGGCTACAGAGATTTGTCGAGTTCTATTAGTCGATGACGATGAAGACGACTACATTGTCACCCGCGACTTTTTGAGTGAGGCGGAGCAGGTTGGGTTTAAACTCACTTGGGTGGATAACTACAACGCTGGGCTGGCAGAAATCAGCCAAAATCGTCATGATGTTTACCTGTTTGATTTTCGCCTAGGAAAAGAAAATGGCCTAGAGCTTTTGCAGGCTGCCTTACAAATGGGGTGTCAAAAGCCAATTATCCTGCTGACGGGGGTTGGGGATCACGATATTGATCAGAAGGTGATGGCTGCGGGAGCCTCGGACTACTTGGTCAAGGGGACAACTTTAAGTGCGACCCTATTGGAACGGTCCATCCTGCATGCGATCGAACGCAAGCGATCGGAACTGCGCCAAAACCAGCTTGTGGCAGAGTTGGCGATCGCCAACCAAGAACTCAAAGATTTTGCCTACATCGTTTCCCACGATCTCAAAGCGCCCCTACGGGGCATTGCCTCCTTGGCGGACTGGCTGGTGAGGGATTACGGCGATCAGCTGGATGATGAGGGCCAAGAAATGCTGCAACTGATGCGAGGTCGGGTGCGGCGCATGGGAGATCTCATTGATGGAGTCTTGCAGTATTCTCGGGTAGGGCGCGTCCGGGATGAAAAGACCGAAGTTGATCTGAACCAACTCCTAGCGGAGGTCATTGACATCATTGCAGCGCCATCAGGGATTAAAATTGTCATTGAGACAGAACTACCAACGGTTTTCGTGGAACGCACCCGGATTCAGCAAGTCTTTCAAAATTTGATTAGCAATGCGGTCAAATACATGGGTCACCCTGAAGGAACCATTCGGATCGGTCACACCCAGGAAGAGGACTTCTGGCAATTTTTTGTGGCAGATACGGGGATTGGCATTGAGAAACGGCATTTTGATAAAGTATTTCAAATTTTCCAAACCCTAGTGCCTCGAGATAAGTCAGAAAGTACAGGGGTCGGCTTAGCCATTGTCAAAAAAATTGTTGAACTCTATGGTGGACACCTCTGGCTCACGTCCCAGGTGGGGCAGGGCAGCACGTTCTTCTTTACGCTTCCCTGCCATCTTCCTGATTCCCATCTTGCCGATTGAGGATGTATGAACAGTTCTGACCCCATTTTGCTCGTAGAAGACGATCGTATTGATGTGCTAAATGTCAAACGCGGATTGCGAGAGATTCAGGCCGCCAATCCCTTACATGTCGTCGAAGATGGCGAAGCTGCGTTAGAGTTTCTACGGAACCCCCAGAATCCCAAACCTGCTCTAATTCTATTAGATTTAAATATGCCTCGGATGAATGGGTTAGAGTTACTTCAGGTGCTCAAACACGATCCGGGATTGCAAACCATTCCAGTCATTATTCTCACAACGTCCCAAGAGGACAAGGATCGACGAGAAAGTTTTCAACTGAATGCCGCAGGATACATGGTTAAACCCTTAGATTATGAGGACTTTGTCGAAATTCTTCAGGCCATCTATCGCTATTGGTGCCTGAGCCAATCCCCGAGCTAGATTGGCGGATCGTGGGTTGCGTATTATCCTACTTTTAACGAATCAATGATTTTCTCTGCTCGATTATTTCGCACTTAACTTTTCGCAATTCCATCGCCCAACTACTATGAGCCCTGTTGCTGCTCCGTCCATCAAAGTCCTTCTCGTCGAAGATGATGTCATTGATCAGTTGGCATTTACTCGTTGCGTCAAGCAGACCTTTCTTCCCTACCAATATACAGTAGCAACTTCTCTGGCGGAAGCCCAATCCATCTTAGAGTGCCACTCCTTTGATGTGGCAATTTTGGATTTTCACTTGGGGGATGGAACAGCCTTAGAACTGGTGGAACAAGTGCAGTCCCATAAGCTACCCTTCATTATTGCAACGGGGAGCGGTGATGAAGAAATTGCTGTGCGGTTAATGCAGCATGGCGCTTATGATTACCTAATTAAAGATCCCGATCGCCACTATTTAAAAATATTATCCACTACAGTTGATAAGGCGATCGCTCGCAAGCAAGCGGAAGAACAAATTCAATTACTCACCCATGCTGTTCAGCATGTTCGTGATGGGATTTATATTGCGGATCAAGATCATCGTTTAGTGTTTATTAATGAATCTCTGGGAAGCATTTGCAACTGTTCTCCAGAGGTTGTTATTGGACAACCCATTCAAAAACTCAATCAACCAGCCCTGACCCAGCTAGTTACAACAATGACGGCAGATTTTTCTGGGTTGTCATCGGATAGAGAAGTTGCAATTGCTGCCCCCAATGGGGAGCTGACTCCGATGTTACTGTCGGAATCCTACTTGGTTCAACCCGGTGATCAGTACCTCCGCATTGGCATTCTGCGCAATATCAGTTCGCTCAAACAGGTGGAACAGGATCTCCGCATTGCCCAGGAAAACTTAGAACACAAAGTCGCTGAACGAACCGCCCAACTCCAACAAGCCAACCGCGCCTTAGAAGACCTGAATACGGAACTGGAACATCGGGTTGCGCTGCGGACGGCGGAATTACAAGAGCGGGAAGCGCAACTTCAGGATTTTCTGGATAATGCTAACGATTTGATTCAAAGTGTTCAGCTTGACACGAGTTGTTTGGAATATGTCAATAAGGCTTGGCGGAAAACCTTGGGCTATACCGAGGCTGATGTGCAGACAATGACGCTGTTGGATGTGCTACATCCCACTTGCCACTTGTACTATCAAGACATCGTTGCAGCCATGCGATCGGGATCTTTGTCCAATATTGAACAGGTGGAACTCACGTTTATCACGAAAGACCACCGTAAGGTCTTGGTAGAAGGCAGTATTAACTGTCGTTACGTGGGTGATCAACCTGTGGCGACCCGTGCAATTTTGCGAGATATTACCGATCGCCGCCAAGCGGAACAAGCCTTGCAAAACAGCGAAAAATTTTTGGATTCCATCATCGAGAATATTCCAGATATGATTTTCGTGAAGGATGCCCAGGACTTACGATTCATCCGGTTTAATAAAGCGGGGGAAGAGCTTCTAGGCTATTCTCGGGAAGAATTATTGGGTAACAACGACTATGACTTTTTTCCCCAGGATGAAGCCGATCAATTTACTGCCCAAGACCGAGCTATTTTAGCGTCTCACCAGGTTCCAGAACCGTTGGAGAATAAAATCCATACCCGTCACCAAGGCGTGCGGTTTCTCCATACCAAAAAATTAGCCATTACCGATGAAGAGGGCAATCCCCAATATTTATTAGGCATTTCCGAAGATGTCACCGATCGCAAGCAAATTGAGCAGGCTATGAACCGCCAGTTAGCAGCCATAGAGGCCGCGATCGATGGCATTGCCATTTTACAAGACAATACTTATATCTATCTCAATCAAGCCCATTTATCTCTGTTTGGCTATGAGCAGACCGAAGAACTGTTGGGCAAAACGTGGCAAGTAATCTACAGTTCCCAGGAAATCGATCGGTTCCAGCAAGAGATATTTCCGACTTTAGAACGCGATCGATCCTGGCAGGGGGAAGCGATCGCCACCCGCAAAGATGGCACCCAATTTGCAGAGGGACTGTCCTTAACGTTAACCGACGAAGGCTTACTGATTTGTGTCTGTCGAGATATCAGCGATCGTAAACAGTATGAAGTGCAGTTGCAGCAAACCAATGAACAACTTGCCCGAGCCACGCGGTTAAAGGATGAGTTTCTAGCGAACATGAGCCACGAACTCCGGACGCCCCTCAATGCAATTTTGGGCATGACGGAAGGCTTACAAGATTCAGTATTTGGTGAAATCAATCCCTTACAACTCAAAGCTCTAAAAACGATCGAACGCAGTAGCAATCACTTACTGGAATTAATTAACGATATTCTGGATCTCGCTAAAATTGAAGCAGGACAAGTTACGCTCGAGTATTCTGCCACCAAAATCAATCAGCTTTGCCAATCCAGCCTGGTCTTCATTCGGCAACAAGCTTTAAAAAAACAAATCCAACTCCAAGTAACCGTGCCTGAGGGCCTGCCAAATCTATGGGTGGATGAACGGCGAATGCGCCAGGTCCTGATTAACCTGCTCACAAACGCCGTGAAATTTACACCGGATGGGGGGAGCATTACCTTAGAAGTTAGTCTGGTACCACCAACCGGAACGAGGCCACTTGCCGAAATTCAATTTGCAGTCATTGACACTGGAATTGGGATTGCCCCCGAAAATGTCAAAAAGCTCTTCCAACCATTTATTCAAGTAGACAGTGCTTTAAATCGCCAATACCAGGGCACCGGACTGGGACTCTCCTTAGTCAAACGAATTGTGGAAATGCATGGTGGAGAAGTGGGCCTCCAAAGTCAAGTGGGGGTCGGCAGTCGGTTTACCATTACCCTACCGCTCACGGAGGGTACGCCACCCTTCACGCCCCTAGAAGCCGATGCCACCCTCGAATTTCTCCTACCGGAAGCCGCCGCGATCGCGTGGACGGCTCCTTGCATTTTATTAGCAGAAGATAATGAAGCCAATATTGAAACGATGGTGAGTTATTTGACGGCCAAAGGGTATGAGGTAATTGTGGCCAATCGGGGGCAGGATGTGGTTCCCCTAGCACAAGCCGAACGCCCAGATTTAATTTTGATGGATGTGCAAATGCCGGAGGTGGATGGGTTAGCAGCGATTCAGCAAATTCGCCAGATTCCTGAACTCGCTACACTTCCGATCGTGGCACTCACCGCATTGGCCATGGCGGACGATCGGGAGCGCTGCCTCAATGCAGGAGCCAATGATTACTTGACTAAACCCGTCAAGCTAAAACAGTTGGTCGTAACAATTCAGCACTGGTTAGCGCAGACCCGATCGGCCCCGACTTCAGACCCATGATTCCCCAACTTCAGGCCCGTGATCCGCAGTCGGCCTTTCTCAAGCTAGAACCTTCTCAATCCTAGAACTTTCTCAATCTACGCCGCATTGCCCCCGTTGCCGCAATAGATGATCACACAGCACTAAGGCCACCATCGCTTCCACCATGGGAACCGCACGGGGGAGTACACAGGGATCATGGCGACCCTTAGCAGACAGCGTCGTTTCTTGACCGTCTTTACTCACGGTTTGTTGTTCTTTACGAATCGTTGCCGTAGGTTTAAAGGCTACCCGAATCACAATATTTTCGCCGTTGGAAATGCCACCCTGAATCCCCCCCGATCGATTGGTCATGGTGCGAATCCGATCGCCCTCCATGTAGAAAGCATCGTTATGCTCACTTCCGGTCATCAGCGTGCCAGCAAACCCCGAGCCAATTTCAAAGCCTTTGCTAGCGGGCAGCGACATGACCGCTTTGGCTAAATCAGCTTCTAGCTTGTCAAACACAGGCTCACCCAGTCCCAACGGAACCCGCCGCGCCACACATTCCACCACACCCCCGAGGGAATCCCCTGAATCCCGCGCCTGCTCAATCCGCTCAATCATGCGATCGGCCATTTCTCCATCGGGACAGCGGACAATGTTGCTTTCCACTTGCTCAAGGGTGACGGTGGCATCGTCTACATGGGCTTCTAAGTCTTTAATGCGCTTGACGTAGCCGATAATTTCGACCCCGGCCATTTCCTGGAGAATCTTCTTGGCGATCGCCCCCGCCGCCACCCGTCCGATCGTTTCCCGCGCCGACGATCGGCCCCCACCGGCCACCGCTCGGATCCCGTACTTGGCGTCATAGGTGGCATCCGCATGGGATGGGCGATACTTCACCTGCATATCGCCGTAGTCCTGGGAGCGGTGGTCTTTGTTCCGCACCAGAATGGCAATGGGCGTGCCCAAGGTTTGACCGTCCAAAACCCCGGAGAGAATTTCGCAGGTGTCTTCTTCCTTGCGGGGGGTGCTGATTTTGCTCTGGCCCGGACGACGGCGATCGAGCTCAAACTGAATCTCCTCAGTGGAAATCTGCACCTTGGGTGGACAGCCATCCACAACGACACCAACGCCTCCCCCGTGGGATTCTCCAAACGTTGTAATTCGAAACAGATGACCGAATGTGCTACCCATAGCGAACCTTGTTGCAGCTTGTTTTCCGAAGTTTTTGGAGCTTCGATCGTACCTGAAAATGGGTGCTGAATCCGGTGGTTTCCAGGTAGAACTCGTAAAAAGCAATCCAGTGAGGGGAAGATTGCACTGTGTCTAAAACTTCTCCAAATTCACCCTTAACGGTGAACTCGGTTCTTAGAGCAAGACATTAGCTTCGGTCAAAGAACCCAGCTAAATGAACAACCTAACTCAAACAGAAGCAGGGAGGTTGAAGCACCTACCAGATAAAGCGAGTATACCAACAGTAAAAACTTAAGAATGGGTCGCCTGGGATTCGAACCCAAGACCAATCGGTTAAAAGCCGAGTGCTCTACCGCTGAGCTAGCGACCCTTGATTCTGCAATTTGTTTTGCAGTTCAGTTTGGCAATGCGTTTTTCCCGCGCTCGCCTTAGTGATAATAACACAACCCTCCCAGGATTTGGCAAGGGGGTACACCAAAAAAAGTTTTAGAGTCCCTTGAAGGAGTGATCTATTAGTCTTTTCAGAAAGCAAAGTTTGCTAGGCAGGCCCCCCTCAGTAAGATAGATATCTCTTGCCAAGATTCATAGCGGGATATGCGCCACAATTTGGGAGCCGAATCTGCTTTTGAGCAGGGAATGCGTCTTTGTAAAGCAGGACTCTACGAAGACGCGATCGTTTACTTTGACCGAGCCATTCACCAACGACCCGACTGGTATGTTCTGTGGTACGAGCAGGGTAAGGCATTCATGCAGGCCGGAGCTGCAACTGAGGCGATCGCCAGTTTTAAGGAAGTGTTGGCCATTCGGGAAGACTTTGAACCCGCTTGGAATCACTTGGGGAAAACCTTGGCCGCCCAAGGACGCTATGAGGAGGCTATTACCAGCTACGATCGAGCACTAGCCTTTAATCGCCATAGCTATAAAACCTGGTACAACCGAGGCAATGCGCTGATGAAGCTCAACGCGCTGGAAGATGCCATCCATAGCTACGAGCAAACCCTGCAACTACGACCGGACTATGCCGAAGCTTGGTACAACCGAGCGATCGCCCAGACCCATCTAGGGCAGCTCGAAGCAGCATTATCCAGTTATGAGAGTGCGCTCAAGTTTCGTCCACACTTTTCCAATGCCCATTACAATGCGGGCAATCTATACCAACGATTAGGCCAGTATGAGGAGGCGCTGGTTAAGTACAACCGCGTTTTGGAAATCAAGACCAATTTGCCTCAAGTCTGGTTGAATCGAGCCAATGTGCTGCGTAAATTGGGGTTTCACGAAGAAGCGCTAGATAGTTACGATCGCGCCTTGGCCTTGGATGATCAGCTAGCGGAAGTGTGGTATCACCGAGGCAAAACCCTGGAAACGCTCTATCAACCAGAAGCCGCGATCGCCAGTTACACCCGTGCCTTAGAACTTTTACCCAGCTTGGCAGAAGGTTGGTATATCCGAGGCTGCTTGCGGCAACGGTTAGGGGACTTTGAAGCGGCGGTGCAGGATTTTGACCAAGCGATCGCAAACCGTCGAGATTTCAGTGTCGCTTGGACAGCACGGGGCAATGCCTTACAAAAGTTAAGTCGCTATGATGAAGCGATCGCGAGTTTTGATCAAGCCTTGGCTATCGATGGGGATGATTTAGAAACTTGGTATCGTCGAGGCAGAGCCTTGGATTATTTAAATCGCAATGAAGCGGCGATCGCGAGTTATGGCAAGGTGCTGGCTCTAAATCCCCGGTGTGATAAAGCCTGGTACAGCCGAGGGGTGTCCTTGAGTCATCTCGGACATTACCAAGAGGCATTGACTAGCTTTGATAAGGCGCTGAGTATCAACCCCAATTTTGTGGATGCAGAAAGTCGCAGACGGATCACCTTGAATCAGTTACAACATCAGGCTGAACTTGTACATCGCCACGAGGGGTAATGGGGAATATTGGCCCAGCAACCCGATCACACTGAATCTATCCAATTGAGCTATCCAATTGAGCTATACGATAAAACTCGCTTCTGCCCCTTGGGAGGCTTGCCAACTGCGAGCGTCATAATAGAGATCCTCAAGGCTAATACTATACAGAGCATCCCGCATTTTTTGATGGAGTCGATTCCAGACAGCAAACGTGACCCAATCTTCGGCTTGGGCCTCATCCCGCACCTGACGCGGTAGGGGTTCGATCGTTTCTCCCACTGCTGCTAAAATTTGCCCCAGGGTAATGTGGGTGGGGGATTGGGCCAGTTGGTAGCCGCCTTGGGCACCCCGAATCGCATTAACTAAGCCCGCTTTGCGCAGTTCGATTAACAGTTTTTCGAGGTAGGGGGCTGGCAGGTCTTGCCGTTGGGCGATCGCGTTGACGGAGGCAGGGCCATAGTTGGGCTGGAGGGTCAAGTCGAGTAAGGCTTTGACACTGTAGTGACCACGGGTTGTCAGTTTCATACCTAGGAAATTCGCAATCTATTGATTGTTTGCTTGTCCAATTTTGTTTGTCCAACTGATTTTAAATTCGCTAATCAATAATCCTATGCAGGATCGTTATCCTGTAACATTATCGGTTACCCAACCCCCGATCGCTGTGATGTTATGGCTGTGAATAAACCTTTGGATGTGACGAATGCCATTAAGCAGAAAGCGTTAGATCTAGGATTTCATAAAGTGGGCATTGTGCGGGTGGCGGATTGGGCTGGAGTGGAACCGGAAGGGTTGCGATCGTGGTTGGCCAAGGGCTACCAAGCAGAAATGGCTTGGATGGCAGCCAGTAAACGGCAGAATGTCTATGAAATTTTGCCCACGGTGAAATCGATCGTCTGTGTGGCCATGAATTACTACACCCCTCACCAGCGACCCTCGGGGGCCGAGTATGGCAAAATTTCCCGCTACGGTTGGGGCCGGGACTACCACAAGGTCTTGCACAAGCGCCTTAAAGCCCTGTCCCTATGGCTAGAAGCACAAACTTGGTTAGAGACCCAAAATGAGAGGATTCAAACCCGTTACTATGCCGATACTGGGCCGATTCAAGATAAGGTCTGGGCCGAGCGGGCAGGCATCGGGTGGATTGCCAAAAATAGTAATGTGATTACCCGCGAATATGGTTCCTGGGTCTTTCTAGGTGAGGTTTTAACAAACTTAGATTTAACGCCCGATCGACCGCATACGCAGCATTGTGGTACCTGTACCCGTTGCATTGATGCCTGTCCAACGGCAGCAATTACGGAACCGTTTGTCGTAGATGCCAATCGGTGTATTGCTTACCATACGATCGAGAATCGTAGGGAGGAATTACCCGAGCATATTGCCCATCATCTCCAAGGCTGGGTTGCGGGCTGTGATATTTGCCAAGATGTCTGTCCTTGGAATCAACGCTTTGCCCAGGAAACAGACATTCCTGACTTTCAGCCCTATCCAGACAATATCGCGCCTAAACTACAAGATTTAGCCCAGATTAATGCGGCAGAGTACGATCGGCGTTTTCCCGCTTCAGCCCTACGCAGAATTAAGCCTGAGATGTGGCGGAGAAACGCCCGCGCCAACCTAGAATTTAGTGACTTGCATGATAGCAGCCCTAAACCACAGGCATACCACACAGATAATGAGTAGCAGACAACATGCTTTTCTACTTACGATTTACTATAATCTCATACGGATTTACTTCTGTATAAAGTATAGATAAACTTTCCTAATTATTCTCTAGCCTGGTCATAAAATCCACCTAGAATCTAAGTAGAAATGACGACTAGGAATGACATGCCGTCATCGCAAGATTACAGGGATTTACGAGCTTCTACCTAGGTGCATTACAGGCTACCAAAGCAGTAAGTAGTTTGACAGACAGTTTGTCAGATAGTTTGAAGTACGAAATGACAAAAGTCTTTGGCTCATTCTAATCCCTCACCAGTTGAGAGGGAAAGTTTGATCAGTCACCCAAAATATCAGAGGGATTGCATCGATTAAGCCTACTTAATTTGTATGGCAACTCTGTTAAAGCATTACTGTATTCCGGTAGCCTACTGAATTCAATCATGCGTTGATTGTTGATCAACAAACCATTCATTTACTTAGGTGGGTAAAACAATGAATTTCAAAGGTTTGGGTCTAAGTACATTAGCAGCAGTGGCAACTTTGGCAGTTGCTTCCATCACAGCCTCTCCTGTGGAAGCAGCAACATTTACCTACGACTTTTCAGGTGGCCCGCTGATCCCCAGTATCTATAACTTCTCAGGCTCTGCTCCCTTAACTAGCGTGACTGCAAATAGCGGTAGTGTTGTTTGGAGGCCGAACGGACTTGGAATTTGGCAAGGCGGTTTGGATTCCTTAGAAGTTGACGGGTTGGGCACCAACGAGATTCTCAATTTGACCTTCAATCAGACGGTCAGAATTATCTCTGCTACTTTCAGTAGGGTTGGCATTAATGTTCCTGTTTTAGATCCCAATGGTAACGACGATTTCCGTCTATTAGTTGATGGAGTACAGGTTCTAACTGCTGATATTCCTGGCGGTAATCTTCTCGATTTGGGTACTGGTACCTATAACTTCTCTTCCCTGATTGCCCAAGGTTCAACTTTAGGCTTTGGTGTGATTAATCGTGGTGATGACTATCTGTTGACTAATCTGACCGTTGAAACTATTCCCACTCCAGCCATGCTACCTGGCTTAATTGGGATGGGGGTTGTCGCTCTGCGCAAGCGGAAAGGAGCGAAAGCAGCATCTGAACAGAGCTGCTAAATTGATCGGGGACTAATGCCTGATCAATTCCAATGACTGATCACTGGGCTACTGTAGGTAGGAGCAATTTATTTCCTACTACAGTAGCCTTTTGTGTTTTGGTCGCAAGAAATCATTGAGCTGATAGATCAATCACAAAGTCAATCCCCCCCAAAGCAGATACCCAGGTTAATCTCAATTTCCTTTTTCTTGCTCGATCTGCACCAATTACCACCAGTCGGCCAAATCCCGATCGCCCAGCAACTGCTCAGCCAGTTTGATGCCCTCTTCCCGCGTGGCAATTTTTCCCTCAGCGCGGGCTAGTTGGAGCGCGGCTAAGAGCTTACCAATTCTAGGACTCGGCGGAATTTTGAGTGCCATCATCAAATCCTGACCCGTCAGTAACGGTTGGGGATGGGCCACCGGATCGTTGGCATCTAAAAAGCGATCGATCATCGCTGCCATCCCATTCAAGGGAATCCCGATGGCAATCGCCATCAGCGCGATCGCAGGAAAAACCGCACCAACCCCCTGGAAAAAGAAATATTGCTGGGCCAAGGACCACTGTTCCAAATTTGGATCCGCTTGCAACTCCGGCAAATACTTCAGCACAGTCATCACGGCCTGAATTTCCGCACGGCTATACTTCAACTTCCACAATTGGGCCTCCGCTGCGGTTAGATCACTAGGCAAGAGGCTCGCCAGTTTCGCCGTAGTCACCCAAGTTCGGGTACTGCCGGAGGCTTCCGGTTCCTTTTCTGCTGCTTTGCCGGAGGCACTGGTGCGAATCCGTTGCTGCAAAATGCCGTAAAACCCAGGCCACTCTTCCTTGAGCCGCCGTAATGTTTGATCGATCGCCGCAACCTGGGTGAGTCCCATTGCAGTCGCATCGGGGAACCAAGCTTGCAACAATCCATCCTCCCAAGCCCCGTGGAGGCGCGGCGTACCCCGCCGGGAACTCAGCAGGTAGTTCAACTCCGACTGCACCCGTTCCGCTGCAATGCGGGCTAAATTCGGTGCAAGCTGACGAATCACTTGTTGGGTTTCGCCATCCACCTGAAAACCCAGTTGAGCAGCTTGGCGATAGGCCCGGAGGAGACGTAGCGGATCCTCAGCTAAATTTTCCGGCGCGATCATCCGCAACAGCCCCCGTTCCAGATCCTGGCAACCCTGCAAAGGATCCAAAAGCTCCAAGGTGTGGGGATTGTAGGCGATCGCATTAATCGTAAAATCCCGACGGCGCAAATCTTCTTCCAAGGTGTCTCCCACCTGCTGGGCAAAGT
This sequence comes from Alkalinema sp. FACHB-956, assembly GCF_014697025.1. Lineage (NCBI taxonomy): Bacteria > Bacillati > Cyanobacteriota > Cyanophyceae > Leptolyngbyales > Leptolyngbyaceae > Alkalinema > Alkalinema sp. FACHB-956. Next base: position 46,798 of record NZ_JACJRC010000013.1, read on the forward strand.
CTGCCGTCCCTTGTTTAAACACCACGCGGGCAATTTGTCGTTCCGTATCCAACAGGACAAACCCGGCCTTGTAATGACGGGCGATCGCCCGAGCCGTTTCCACTGCTCCTTCTGGCAAAACAAAATCGAGATCTAGATAGTCAGAATGGCGCTCCAAAAGCGCATCACGCACACTCCCCCCCACCAAACAAGCAGAACTGGGGAGCCATGCCAAATCAAAGGGCCATGTCTTTGGGGATAATGCCGAAGAACCCAAAGTGTGCTCTTGCAAAACAGTTACAGAAGGAGTCAAATTCAGCCACCCTTTCAGTGAAGTAATAGACGCTAGATCAACCGACTCGGGCCCAAATAGCCCCCTGTACGGTCTGAATGGAGTCAGAGCGATCGCAGCGTGGCGATCGAAGAACCCGTACAACAGTCTTGGACGATCCTCGGACACACCCAAAAATCCATGCGGCTGCTGATGAATAATTTCTGTGCCTGCGTTAGATTATCAGAAAAGCCTTACGGTTCAGCGCGTCTTTTTACCGATGTTATTCCCATTGTGCGTTAGGGAGAGGTTGGACGATGTGTATTTGCGTAAATTGCCAGTATGTCGATCGTTGTACCACCTACCATGCGGTGGAAGCCCAGCATCAGCAGCCCCATCTGACCGAGTCTCCAGACTTTGAGGCCACGGAACCCACGATTAATGTCAACATTCGGGAACAAGTCGATTACATCGAAATGGAATGGGACGTTGTTGGATGTCTCAGCTTTGTAGCGGATCAAGGAAAATGGTCACGGCTGCGTCCCGGTGAACTGATCCCCACCTAGCGATCGCCACCCAACAGACTTCCAATTCACAGATCCACAACCAAGACCTACAACCAAGACCTACAACCAAGACCCGTAACAAAGTGTCGTTGATGGGGATCGAACTGGGCATATTGACAACAAGCTTTGACAGCTCAACTAACCACCGTTGCTTCAAGCGGTGTGTTTGAAGGCGAGGGCAAGAAAAGTCGAGAATTTTAAACTTCTTGCTAAGCAACTGTGGCTGGGGAACTTCTACGGGGGAAGACTCTGTCTATCAGTTTCTGTCCGAGTTCATCTGTCCCACGTTCGAACCATTCAGCGCCATGAGCACTCAAAATACTGCCCAGCGTAAACTTCTGGGCTATGTGACTTTCCTGAGCTTCGTTACACCTCTGGTTGGCTTCGCGGCACCCAGTTTCGCCCAATCTGTGCCCCAATCCGTTGAGACGGCAGATACCTTAATAGCAGATACCTTAACATCGGTCGCTGCGACCTCCACCTCACCCGTCGCAACCCCTTCTTCTACGCCCACTGCCCCCAATCCGGATGTAGTGGCCGCCCAATCTTTTTTCCAGCAAGCGGAAAAAGATGCCCAAAAGAAAGAATTTGTCGCTGCATTAACGAACTATAACCAAGCTATCCAACGCTATCCCAATTACAGTTCGGCCTATGTCGGACGGGGCACTGTGCGGATGCAGATGGGCGATCGCGCGGCGGCGATGCAGGACTTGAATCAAGCGATCGATTTGGATCCCGGTAATGCAGTGGCCTATGCCCAGCGGGCCAATCTCCGATATCAAATGGGTGAGTCATCGGCAGCGCTAGAGGACTGGACAGAGGCCCTAAAGCGCAATCCTAATTTGATGATGGCCCAGGTCAATGTTGGCTATGCCCATGCCCAATCTGGCGATTTACCCAAAGCCTTGGCGGAGTTGGATGCCGTCCTACAGGCCCAGCCCAATAACGTGGCTGCGTTGGTGAATCGTGGCTATGTCCGTTCCCAACTGGGCGATCGGGAAGGCGCATTGAACGACCTGAACCAAGCCATTCAGCTTCAAGGAAACTTTGCGGAAGCCTACCTGAATCGGGGTATGGTTTACCACAAGGCAGGGCAACTGGAACAGGCTGTACAAGACTTCACAAAGGCACTCCAGCATAAGCCTGACTATGCAGCCGCCTTTTACAACCGTGCCCTCAGTTATACCCTCCAGAAAAAATTTGATTTAGCAGCAGCGGATCTCAGCAAAGTCGTTGAGTTGAAGCCAGACCACGCCGATGCGTTGTTCCAGCGGGGCAGTTTGTACTTGATGGCGGGCAATCAATCCGCTGCCATTCGGGACTTTGAGCAGGTGCTGAAACTCCGGCCCGATGACGCCGCAGCCTACAAAGCGATCGCGGACATCCGGATGCAATTGGGGGATACCCAAGGGGCACTGGCGGACTACAGCCGTGCTTTGCAGCATGATTCCACTTTGGCCGATGCCTATGCGAGCCGGGCCCAGGCTTACCAGAAGTTGGGCAATATGGCGGGGGCGGTGAATGACTACACCCAGGCGATCGCCCTCAACACCAGCGATGCCAATGCCTTTTTCCAACGGGGGAAAGCACGGCAGATGGCAGGAGATAGCATGGGAGCCATAGCAGACTATACCGAGGCGCTTCGGCTCAATCCCAAGCAAGCGGATGCCTATTTTGAACGGGGTAAGTTAATGACCCAGGCAGGGCAAGCAGGGGCAGCCCGATCGGACTTCAAGCAAGCGGCGGATCTGTACCTGCAAACCAACCAGCCGGAAGGATACCGTCAAGTGATTGCTTGGTTGCAACGGCGATAGGTGAACTCTGGAGTACACGATCGCGCGATCGAATCCCATTAAACACTGAACAAAAACCCCTCAAGATTTCACCGGATCCTGGGGGGTTTTCAGTTCACAAGTTTTTTTCAGTTCACAAGTTTTTTTCAGTTCACAAAGTTTTTGAAGTTTACAGCGCGGTTACTGATAGTTGACGATGCGGGCAAAACTGTTAGCTTCTAGACTAGCCCCCCCGACCAGAGCCCCATCAATTTCTGGTTGCGCCATGATCTCGTCGATGTTATCCGGCTTAACGGAGCCACCATACTGAATCGTCACATCGGGATTGCTGAGCTTGCTCCGAATTAATCCAATGACACGATTGGCTTCATCGGCAGCGCAGGTATCACCCGTCCCGATCGCCCAAATGGGTTCGTAGGCAATCACAAGGTGCGTCTGGTCTACACCGATTAAATCCTTGGCTAACTGGTCAAAAATGACCGTTTCTGTTTCGCCTGCATCCCGTTGTTGCTTGGTTTCGCCGACGCAGAGAATCGGGGTTAATCCCGCTTTTTGGGCAGCCCGCAGCCGGAAGTTCACCGTTTCATCCGTTTCACCGAAGTATTGGCGACGTTCGCTATGGCCGACAACAACGTAGCGAACCCCAATCTCGACCAACATCGGGGCAGAGATTTCGCCCGTAAATGCGCCGCTGTCTTCCCAGTGGACGTTCTGAGCCCCAACTTGGATCCGACCGCCATGGAGGGTTTTGGACAGCACGGAGAGGTCGGTAAAGGGGACGCAAAGGATGATTTCTCGATCGCTGGGGGCTTCATCAACGAGTGGCTTAAACCCTTGCACAAACTCAAGCGTTTCGGCTTGGGTTTTAAACATCTTCCAATTGCCAGCCAGAATAATTTTTCGCACGGGTGACTTCGTAGGCTACTACACAAAATTCCTCAATTAGTCTACAAGGTTTGGGGGGACACCGTGTGCAGTGTTTACGATTTCTCCTAGGGCGTGGTCATGGCTTGCATCACAGCCGCTTGACCCACTTGGGCATAGAGGTCTTTGAGATGGGCTAGGAGGGCTTGGCGCTGTTCCGTAGAGATTTGATCTTGGGGAAAAGGAATTTCCCCCAGGATATCTAGCAAGGTTTCGCCACTACTCGGCGCAATGACGACTAGAGAAGGATCCAATTGCTCGGTGTAATGCCAAAACTGTGCGATCGACCAGGGTTCGGCGGCGGGTTCGGGGGTGGGCGTGGGGGAGGATTCAGTTTGGCGGCGTTGGCGGAGGGCTTCTAGGATGCTATCTTTGGTGCGACCTCGCAGTTGAAACAGCACGAAGGGATCTTCGCTAAAGCGATCGCCCAGGAGATAGTACACCGCACCGATATGTTTGCAGGGATTCACCGGGTCGGGGCAGTTGCAATGGCTATGGATATCAAACTTGCTGAAGGGGAAGAGGCTAAGGCCGTTACTGATAAACACTTCTTCGATATTTTGGGGCATTTCGCCCGCCAGCAGCTTAGCGGAAAAGATGGCCCGATCGGCCATGGAATCGATGACAAATTCCCACTGCTCATCCGTGAAGGGATCCAGTTTTAGCTTGACTTGATAGGGGTCTGGGGCAGTACCACGCACTTGGGCGGTGACGTTGGAGCCTTGGAAGTCGAGGTTAAGGACATGGCCTTCGCGCACATAGGTGCGGGCGCGGGCAAGCCGTTGCCGAAACCCAAAGGATTCCAACACATCGATCCAGCGTTGGGCCCACCATTCTCGACTGGGAAGGGTTTCATCGTGGAGCATGGTTTTGTCCTGGGGAAAGGGACACGAAGCTGGATCGATCGTAGAAGATGCTAGGAATGGAACAACCAGTCCTTAACGCTTTTTTATATTGCTGATTCTTCCAGAGTAGACCTCCTGCATGAATCAAGAAGCCTGTGCCAGTTAAAAATTGAGTCAGCTTTTGGGTCGGGGTGCCCCCCTCATCTAGCTTTGCAAAGCCTTGATAGACTCGAAATAATCTGCCCCATCTCCAATGATCAACAAGTACAATATGCATCCCTACTACTATATGCATTCCTACAGGCCATAGAGTGTCTTAAACCAACCAACAAAATCCTGGGTTTGAGGATGTTGAGGATCCAAAATTCGCCTTTGCAGTGCAGTATGTAATTGCTGACCTGGCTCATCTTGCCATGCCAACCAAGTATGAATATTCGCCTTATCCTGCTGAAGTGTTTTAAAAGGAGCACCCTGGACTTTAGCTTCCGTAACAGCAGATTGGGCATATTGCCAAACGGGATCAGTAGACTCTATGCAGTTTGATAAAAAAGTTTCTATCATGCCACGCAATTGATTATCCGGCATCATCCACACGCCAAATTGAATACCTGTTTGCGTTGTGTGAATTAATCCTTGTGATGGAAGCGTTTTTGGCATGTCTGCAATACTTTTTGCGCAAGCCGCCTGCAAACTTTGCCATCGTGCAGCAGGATTTTCATCTGCATCCACCACAATCCCTATTACCTGAAGCCCACTCGCTTGAAGCCTCGTCGCAATTCGCTTTGCATCAATTAATCGATCGTATCCCCCAACTTCTTCAATATGAATCGGTGGATTGCGTAATGGCCAAGGGATATGATTGGCTTCCGCAAGTTCAGCAATTACAAAAACATCTTGCTTCCCTTCAACAAACAGTATTTTCGGATGTTGATTAGCCATTCCCTAACGAACCTCAATCCCTTCTTCCACCGCGATCGCCATTTGTTGCGAATCAAATGTTACCGAAGATGACTTCGCTTTTTCAATGCGGTGAATCATGATTTCATTCTCTCCAGCCATTTCCGATTCCGCCATTTCCGCCAGACTCTCCCAACAATCTCGGCTATGGGTGGTTGCAAACACTTGCACATTAAGTTTTTGTGCCGTTTTCCAGATCATCTTCCACATATCTAACATGGCTGTGAAATGCAGCCCTGTATCAATCTCATCCACTAATAGAATGCCACCTTTAGTACACACAACACTTAGCGCCAAACCCAACATGCGCCAGATGCCATCACCCATACTACCGATCGGAAGAGGTTGCTGCTCATCGCGTCGCTTAATAACGAAACCTCCACGTTTTGCAGAAACCATACGATCAATCCCCAAGGAGGCAATTCTCTCAATTTTGGGATCAATAGTTTGCAGCGCTTGAACAATATTATCTTCTTCAGGTGTGAGAACAACTTGGTCGAAAAGCTCAATCATTTGAGGAATCAGCAATGAAGATGAAGTAATAAACTGCACCTTAATAGATGAACTTTTTATAGGCTTAATTCGCATCCTTCTGGAGTAGTCTGAGCGAATTCCTCCATCAGCAGATAACGGAATCTTAAGTTCTTCTCTGTCTCCATTGAAAGACCAGGTCAAAACCAGTTCTACATCACGAGTCAGTTCTTCATCAACCAGATCAACCAAAAGAGTTTCTTGCTTGAATTCATGAATTTCAATTTTTGCAACTAATTCTTCAGCAGATCCATCTGTCATCACCGAAATTGTAAAAGATTGATCTAGTACTAACTCATGCCCATGAAATAAATGTCTAATATCTAGTTCTCGACTACCACTTCGTTCTTCTGTGCGAGAAACCTCACCTCTTTCTACCATCGTTTGTGTGACAGAGGCTAAATTAGCTCGTGATTGTAAAAGTTGAATTGCTTCTAAGATTGAGGTTTTACCACTATTATTTTCGCCGACCAACAAGTTAATTCGTCCAAGCTGTGTCAGCTCGAATGATTTAAAGCTTCGGAAATTCTCGACTTTAAGCGATTTGAGCATTGGCTCCCGACCTAAATAGCACCTTCGTTTTGGTGAGTTCGCTAACAACATCTTGATTGTAGCAATGCCCATACAAAAAGCACGATCGAGTTCTTTTGGGATCTCGATCGTGCTTCATAATTCAGCCTAAAACGTTAAACAACGCTTTCAGACTCGTGACTTGGAATTAGTAATCGAAGTCGCCCATGCCGCCTGCGCCACCAGCGGGAGCCGCTTCCTTCGGTTCAGGCTTGTCTACCACGATGCACTCAGTGGTCAACACCATTGCCGCGATCGAAGCTGCATTTTGCAGTGCGCAACGAGTCACCTTAGCGGGGTCAACAATCCCTGCGCTAATCATGTCTACATACTCATTGGTCGCAGCATTGTAACCGCTGTTGAAGGGCATTTCCTTCACGCGCTCAGCGACTACCGCACCGTTTTGACCTGCGTTTTCAGCAATCCGCTTCAGAGGAGCCGTCAGCGCGCGGGCAACAATCAGCGCCCCGGTCAATTCTTCTGCTTGCAGGTTACCCGAAGCCCAGGTTTCCAATTCGGGAGCCAGGTGGGCCAAGGTGGTACCACCACCGGGGACGATGCCTTCTTCAACCGCAGCCTTGGTTGCGTTGATCGCATCTTCCAGACGCAGCTTACGATCCTTCATTTCGGTTTCGGTCGCTGCACCGACTTTCACCACAGCCACGCCACCAGCCAACTTAGCCAGACGCTCTTGCAGCTTTTCCTTGTCGTAGGAAGACTCGGTTTCTTCCATTTGACGACGGATTTGCTCAACCCGTGCCTTGACTTGCGCTTCGTTACCTTCAGCAACGATCGTTGTGGTGTCCTTGGTGATCGTGATGCGACGAGCTTTACCCAGCATGTCCAGCTTCGCAGCATCGATCTTCAGACCTGCATCTTCGGTGATCAGCGTCCCGCCGGTCAGCACTGCGATGTCTTCCAGCATAGCCTTCCGACGATCGCCAAAGCCAGGAGCCTTCACAGCTGCAACGTTCAGTACGCCGCGCAGACGGTTCACCACCAGGGTTGCCAGGGCTTCCTTCTCGATGTCTTCAGCGATGATGACCAGAGGACGGCCCGCCCGAGCCACTTGCTCCAGCACAGGCACCAAGTCTTGGACGAGGGCAATCTTCTTGTCAGTGATCAGGATGAAAGGTTCTTCCATCACTGCTTCCATCCGCTCGGTGTCGGTGGCGAAGTAGGGAGAGATGTAGCCTTTCTCGAAGCGCATCCCTTCGGTCACTTCCAATTCGGTGGTCATGGACTTCCCTTCTTCCAAGGAAATCACGCCTTCTTTGCCCACCTTGTCCATGGCGCTAGCAATCATGGCACCCACTTCTTCGTCGTTACCGGCGGAGATGGAACCCACTTGAGCGATCGCCTTGGAATCTTCCACAGGACGAGCCTGTTCCTTAATCTTGTCAACCAGGAAGTTGGTCGCCTTATCGATCCCTTTCTTCAGCAGGATTGCATTGGCACCCGCTGCCACGTTGCGCAGACCTTCTTTAACGATCGCGTGGGCCAGTACAGTTGCGGTGGTGGTACCATCCCCAGCGGCATCGTTAGTCTTGGACGCTGCTTGACGGATCAGGGAAACCCCGGTGTTTTCAACGTGATCTTCCAGTTCAATTTCCTTGGCGATCGTCACACCATCGTTGATGATTTGGGGTGCGCCGAACTTCTTCTCCAGCACCACGTTGCGACCTTTAGGCCCAAGGGTCACTGCAACGGCTTCTGCCAGGATATCCATGCCTTTTTCGAGGGCACGACGAGCATTTTCGTTATAAATAATGCGCTTAGCCATGGTTCAAGTCTTGTCTACTTCTGAAGGGTCAATAAAAAGCGGAAAAATGCAATTGAGGACTTGAGAATTGGGAATTGAGAATTCGAAACGTAGATTCTCCTTTCCGTCTTCTCCAGTACCGATTTACTTGCCGATTGACTACTGCACAACGGCCAGGATGTCACGCTCAGTCAACAGAACGTAGTCGTCGCCACCCAGCTTGATGTCGGTGCCAGCGTACTTGGAGTACAGGACTTTGTCGCCCACTTTGACTTCCAGTTCTTGGCGAGAACCGTCATCATTGCGCTTACCGGGGCCAACTTGCACGACTTCACCGACTTGAGGCTTTTCCTTAGCGTTGTCGGGCAGGATGATGCCGCCAGCAGTCTTCTCTTCTGCTTCCGACACCTTCACAAAAACGCGATCGCCTAAGGGTTGAACAGTAGACACGCTCAAAGATACGGCTGCCATACAAAGTCTCCAAACTCTCTATAATCTTGTGCAAACAATAACGTTCACAGAGTGCGGTGACAGGCTCAAGTTCCAACTCGCTCAGACGAATATTCAGTTCAACTGCGTCTGTTCAAGAAGGTCAATTCCTGCGGGTCACACCTGTGGACGATGACTGGAAATTGGGACTTGGATTCAGTCCCCGACTACCCAGTCTATCGGAGTTTGGACTCAAAATTAGCACTCCCAACTCCTGAGTGCTAATTTAACGAAGCTTGATGTTCGATGCAACTGCGTAAACTGTACGGCTTCCCGAACTGAGCGATCGGCGTTCTAGGGCAGTGGGCCTGAGTGTAGGTCACGGGTTTCGGTTACGCCCCTGTTTAGGGACTGACTTGGATCAGTCATTTAGGGTCTTCAATCAGCGCATTCATTCAGTTCACTTAATCAGTTGACTCAACCCGTTCATCAAAATTGTCCAATTTAGGGCTGAAATTAGCTCGGTTTACAGTTCCCTATTTCTTTCCCAGTAGGTTTATGTAGTTTCCGTAAAGATACGCCCATCCCCAGGACATACACCGAGGCCCCTGTGATATTAATTACGTATGGCTTCTATGAGGTTGATTTCAACTCCGTCAATTCTCTGAATAGGCTTGGAGTCGTGAAAAAAACTTCTTAGCAGACAACTGAGTGTAGCAAAGGCGTAGGGTGAGTAATTGCTTACCCTATTTTTTTTGTGTTTGAGCGTGGCTAGTTCGCGGGGGCGTTGCTCACCGGCTGGACGATAGCCTTGAAATGAAACCCCTTCCAGCCCAGCCAGCAGGCGATCCATCTCGTTACCCGCCCCGAACAATTCCCTGCGAATCTTCCCTGGCAATCCTCTCGCCTGAGGGGCCGTTCACCCGCAGATTCCCTCACCAAAATTTTCTATTTCTGCAAAAAATGTTGTATGTAAAGACACGTTGGGCACAATGCTTAAAAGAGATATAGCTTCTATAAAGTCTACGTGTAACTACTGGCAGCTATGTGATTAATGTGTCATCTTTTAAACAGGAAATACGGAATTCATCCGAACTATTTTTAGGATTGCTCCCGCCCCCAGAGCCTCTGCCTACATCTCTTCCTTCGGGAAAAGATTTCACACGAAACCATTCAGTTGATCGTTGCAAGAGGAGCATGACCATGAGTTACAAATTTTCCTGGATTATCGCTAGCAGCCTGTTCGCCACCCTAGCGTCGATCGCCCCCGCCCAAGCCTTCACGACCTTTACGTTTAATACCAGCTACTCCCCCAAGCCAGCGGATCCAACAAAAGATATTAAGTTAGAGTCTGTCACATTGGGTGACACTACTGTTAGTTCTTTTAACTTGGTAAACCGCGCAAACATTTTGGTTAACAATCTGCCCGCCCAGCCCGGTCAATCGGTGCAAGGCCCTGGCAGCAGCGATGCAGGCACCAATACCGGCTCCGATCCGCTCTTGCCGGAAGGCCCCGTGGTCGAAAGTCCGACGGAAGCCAATATTGTGGCGAGCTTAGGTAACCTCAACCTCAATAGCATCATTGATACCGAAGATAAGTGGGGTACCTCCAGCTTCAACTTGTTCTTCGATCAGCCTTCGGATCACTTCTTCCTCTATGAGCGGGGAATGAACAGTGATTTGTTGGTGGAAGCGATCGATGCATCGGGCAATTTGCTGGGTGAGTCCTTCAAAATCACCCGCGATTTGTGGACGAGTGCAGGTTACTCCATCATGACCCACGAAATTGCGGATCAACCGAAGCCGCAAGCGGTAGGTTCCTTCGGCCTCAGAACCAAAACCACGATCGCAGGTTTGCGACTCACCAGCTTCAACAGCAATCCCAACAGTTTCAATGGGCCAGACTATAAAGTTGTGGCTGCGAAGGTGCCCGAACCCACTGTGCTGCTGGGTCTAGCCATGGCAGGCGGCAGCTTACCGCTACTGCGTCGTCGGAAGCTGGCTTAGTTTCTCAATTCTTTTCGGCCTGTCGTCTTGATGTTCCCTGTGTTTGTTTTGATTGCCTAATCTGTTGTATTTCGCCTGCTGTCAGTAGTTTATTGGACTTCAACATCGGTTCAAAATTCAACATCAGTTCAAAGTTCAATATCAGTTCAAAGTTCAATATCAGTTCAAAATAGGAGGTGGGCTAGGCTACGGAATCCCACTGGAGAGTAGCAGGTGTTCAAAGCTAAAACGATAGCATGAGCCTTGCATGATCGCCCTTCAGGGGACGGTCTACAGTTTGGATTCCGTATGCCACTTATCAATGGATCATCAATAACGCATCAATTTGAGCAACGTGAATGATCGCGATGATGAGATATCGAACATTCATCACTGCGAAGAACGGGAGGAGATACAGCGCGGATCGAGTAGGGTCGCTTTTTCCGGTTCGCGCGGAAACCATGCGGCGGTTCGTTTACAGACCTCCACTAGCATCAGCATAACCGGGACTTCGATTAGCACACCGACCACGGTTGCCAGAGCAGCGCCCGAGTTGAGTCCAAATAACATTACAGCCGTTGCGATCGCGACTTCAAAATGATTGCTTGCCCCAATCAATGCCGCCGGAGCCGCATCCTCATAGGATAATCGCAGCTTTAATGCTGCCACATAGGAAATCAGAAAAATAAAGTTGGTTTGTAGAAACAATGGAACTGCAATCAATAAAATGTGCAAGGGATTGTTAACAATCAGCTCTCCTTTGAACGCAAACAATAAAATCAGCGTAATCAATAGCGCAGAAATGGCAGCGGGATTGAGGTACTTGAGGAATTTTTGCTCAAACCAAACACGTCCCTTGTGTCGCAAAATCCAGTACCGGGAGTACATTCCAGCGATCAAGGGTAAGCCTACATAGATCGCAACCGAAAGCGCGATCGTTTGCCAAGGAACGACGAGATCATTAGCAGCTAGTAACCACCGCCCTAACGGTGCATACAAAAACAGCATCGCCAGAGAGTTCACAGCGACCATCACTAAGGTATGACCTTGATTGCCGTAGGAGAGATAGCCCCACATCAAGACCATTGCGGTACAGGGTGCAATCCCTAGCAAAATTGCGCCTGCAATGTAGGAATTGGACAGGGCAATTTCCGTTCCGCGAATCATCTCCGTTCCGCCAATCAGAGGGCGGAATAGGCCCCCCAGAAACAGTTGAGCAAATAACACCATCGTAAACGGCTTGATCAACCAGTTCACGACCAGCGTCAGAATCACAGGTTTGGGAGTGCGGACGGCTTGCTTGGCCTGGGAAAAGTCAATTTTGACCATGATGGGATACATCATGAAGAACAGGCAAATCGCGATCGGAATCGACACCTGATAAATGCTCATTGCATCTAGGGTCGTTGCGATCGTTGGAAACAGTCGTCCCAGGACAATTCCAATCCCAATACAGAGAAAGACCCAACCCGTCAGATATTTCTCAAAGAAACTAAGATGACTTCCCGCCTGTATTGGGGGCGTCGATCGAGGATGAATACCCATTTGCTTAATCTCCACCTTTTGCTTTCCAGGCAATGGCTTTATTGGGGCGGGGCGTTGGCAATTTCAAGGAAATCAATGCAGCCGCTAAAACAAACGCCGCTGAGGTCCATAAGCATCCCACCAGTCCGGCCCATTGATAGATCAAGCCTGATAGAACCGTGCCAGCGAGCCGTCCGCCGGAGTTAGCCATGTAGTAAAATCCAACGTTCAACGCAACCTTATCGTCGTCGGTGTACGCCAGAACGAGGTAAGAGTGAACGGCAGAGTTGAAGGCAAACACCACCCCAAATAACATTAAGCCCACCACGATCGCATAGTTGGGATTGATGCCAGCAATCAGCGCGATCGCAATCAGCGCCGGAACTACGGTTAACGCAAACGTCCAAAATCGAATCGTACTGGTCGAAGGTGGACGACCTGAGCCAAATCGTTTAATTAGGGTTGGGGCAGAGGACTGAATGATGCCATAGCCAATCACCCACAGGGCCATAAATGCACCGACTTGATAGAACGACCACCCCAATGGCCCGCGCAGAAAGACGGGTAAGCCAACGACAAACCAGATATCCCTGGAACCAAACAGAAAGAATCGTGCGGCTGATAAAACGTTGATTTCGCGACTCTTAGAAAATAGTTGGTTAAACTTCACCTTCGCTTTGATTTTGCCCATACCCCTCGGTAACATCCAGCCGGTGAACATGAGCACAAACAGCCCGCCCGCCATCAGCCAGAGTGAACTCACAAACCCGATCGACGCGAGTAATACAGCGCCTAGGAAAAAGCCCACCCCTTTCAGGGCATTCTTTGATCCCGTCAGAATTGCGACCCACTTGAAGAGTGACGATTGCGCATCCTGCGGCACCACCAATCGGATCGCACTCTTGGAACTCATTTTAGTTAGGTCTTTGGCAATGCCCGAAAAAGCTTGCGACACCATCACGTAACCCACCGCAAACCATTGCGCCCAGTTGCGATCGAGAAACGATAACATCACCAGCGCAAAGATTTGTAGCCCAATCCCAGCGTAGAGCGTGACCTTCAGCCCAAGTTGTGATCCGATCCAACCGCCTAGAAAATTAGTGACAACGCCAAACACTTCGTAAAACAGGAACAGAAACGCAACCTGTAACGGGGAGTAGCCAATCTCATAGAAATAGAGCAGGACAAGCAGTCTGAGCGCACCATCGGTAATCGTGAACCCCCAGTAGGCCAGCGTCACGAGAATGTAGTTTTTGAGATTGGCACTAGAAGCCGTGGTAGAAGACATAGAGTTACTTCAGACGGGTTAGTTCAAGCGAGTTAGTTCAAGCAGGTTAGTTCAAGCAAGTTAGTTTAAACTGAGGGCAACTTTGCGAGCAAGTTCAACCATGCGATTGGAGTAACCCCATTCGTTGTCGTACCAAGCGAGGATTTTCACTTGGGTTTGATCAACCACCATGGTGGAGAGGGCATCAATGATCGAGGAGCGCGGATCATCTTTGTAATCGATCGAAACTAACGGGCGTTCTTCATAGCCCAAAATGCCTTTTAACGTGCCTTCAGATGCTGCTTTTAGCAATTGATTAACTTCTTCAACCGTGGTCGATCGAGCGACTTCAAAGACACAATCGGTGAGTGATGCGTTTAGTAATGGAACACGAACCGCAAGACCATTCAGCTTGCCATTCAATTCTGGATAGATTAATCCGATCGCGGTTGCTGATCCGGTGGTGGTGGGAATCAGTGATAAATTGGTTGCTCTAGCACGACGGAGATCTTTATGGGGTGCATCCACGATCGTTTGCGTATTGGTATTATCGTGAATCGTTGTAATGACACCATGCTTGATCCCCAGTCCTTCGTGAATTACTTTCACCACCGGCGCAAGGCAATTGGTTGTGCAAGACGCCGCTGTCAATAAATGATGCTCGTTAGGCTGATACAGGTGATCATTGATGCCCATGACAATATTGAGTGCGCCTTGTTTGACAGGAGCTGCGACAATGACTTTTTTCACACCACGCTTGAAATAGGGTTCAAGGGTTTCTGGGGTGCGAAATTTGCCAGAACATTCCAGGACAATATCCACCCCGTAATCTTCCCAAGGCACATCACCCGGTTTCGCATACTCGCTGAAGGTAACGGGTTTGCCATCAATGAGAATGCGATCGTCTCCTGCTGCCACATCTGGTGTCCAGCGACCATGCACCGAGTCGAATTTCAGCAAATGGGCCGCCGTTTCTGCTCCGCCTTTGACTTCGTTGATATGAACAAACTCAAATTCCGACCAGCCCCAAGCAGCCCGAAAATCTAGCCGTCCGATTCGACCAAATCCATTGATTCCAACCCGTATAGTCATGTGGTTTACCCTGAGAAATTGCCGCTATATATCAATTTAATTTAGTGTAAACCCCAAGGCTAATCTTTTCAAGGAATTAATATCAATACTCTTGAGAAGAATACATCTAAAAAAATTGTTTAATTCCCAAGAATAATTGTTGGTTGGCTAGCTGGTTGGTTAGCTGGCTGGCTGGCTGGCTCAAGTGAGCTTCTAGAATACGGCTTGCTTCCGCAGCAATTCACTGATGGTTAAATCTGGCTGCGGCACCCCCTCAAACACAGTTCCGACTTTGCCCTGGGAGAAGTGCAGATTCGTCAAGCGATAGCCCTCATCCGGCAGTGGGATGTAGCCAACCTGCGGAACCAGTTGTTTCGCATTGTTGAGGTAGTAGGTCACAAAGGCTTGCAGTTCCGGCTTGTGTTGAACCGCAACGATGTTGACGTAAATGAATAGGGGACGAGAGAAGGGGCGATATTGGGCTTTTTCCACCGTTTCTCGTGAGGGCAACACTGCGCCTCGGCCCTTCCCCGGATCAACCGCTAAGGCTTTGAGTTGGCTGTGCTTGGCTTCATAGTAAGCAAGACCAAAGTAGCCCAGGGCATTCGGGTCTTTCAGCACACCTGCGACCAGTTCATTGTCATTTTCACTAGCGGTATAGTCTGTCCGGCTTGCTTTGGGATCCCCGATCGTCACTTCGTTGAAGTAATCAAACGTTCCAGAATCTTTGCCTGCACCATACAGCTTGAGCGGTCGATCGGGATAGGAAGCACGAATCTGATTCCAGTTGGTGATTTTTCCCTGGGCAGCCGATTCCCAAATTTTCTTCAGTTCTGCGACTGTGATATCGTTTGCCCAAGTGTTTTGCGGATTCACGACCACGGTGAGCGCATCGAAGGCGATCGGAAATTCATAGAAGCGAACACCCGCTTTTCCACAAGCTTCTATTTCTTCTTTGAGGATTGGACGAGACGCATTATTGATGTCCGTTTCACCCGCACAGAATTTCTTGAAACCGCCACCGGTTCCAGAAAATTTGAGGTCGATCGGTCCTGCTTTAGCATCGGTCGTTCTACGGTACTGCTTCACCATCAACTCAGAAATGGGAAACACCGTACTTGAGCCATCAATTTTGATACCGGGGGAAGGCGGCATCACAGGATTCTTCAGTCCTTGGGCCGCATTGGCTGCCTGGGTTTGAGCAGAGTCGGTGGCTGGATTGGAGGTACACCCTGCGATGCTCAAGGCCATCACCATGCAGGCACCCAGCAGACGTTGGAAGGAAATGAATGTTTGAAGGGTCATATTTGAAATGTCATCGTGTATCTCACCAATGGAACAGTGAGGAATGCACTAATCATTTCAAGTAAATTTGATGTTTTCAAGTGTTCTATAAAACATCAAGCGTTAAGAATAGTAAAAACCTGCTGGATTAAACGTCATCGCGACACTTCCGGGGGGGCAGGATGGGACTTAAGCGGCGAAATTCTGCTAAATACTGTTCTAAAACGACAAATTGAGCCAAATTCAAACTGTAGTAAACCCAGCGTCCTTCCTGTCTGGCCTGAACCAGCTGGGCTTCTTTGAGCGTCTTGAGGTGGAAGGAGAGCTTCGACTGGCTGACTTCGAGGGTTTCGCACAAATCACAAACGCAGAGTTCACGATCGCGCAGTAAATCTAACACCTGAACCCGTAAGGGATCAGAGAGCGCATGAAACCCGGCAACAATCATATTTGATGAAAACTCAACAGTCTTTGGCATCAACTTTTCTCGAAATGATAGGAGGGTTAGTATTCTCAGTGTAGTCTGCCTTCAGAGCGATCGGGAATCTGCAAAAGGATCGTCATCGGGAGGATTATAGGGATGGTCATCGAGATGGTCATTGCGCTAGGTAATCTTCGGTGATTCTAGGTGGCGACCTCTGATCTGTTGCAAATCTTCCGGTGTAGGAGTTTCTCCCACCGTGTAATAACCTGCGGCTTTTTTGGCTTCCATTTCGACCCAAGCATCCGCCGGAATGCGATCGTCCGGCAACGGCACCCGCTCTACGACCGTAATTCCCGACTCCACGATCGCCTGATACTTCATATCACTCATGGACACGAGGCGATCGATCCGTTGCACCCCTAACCAATGCAACACATCCGGCATCAACGCCTGAAACCGTGCGTCCTGCACCCCCGCCACACACTCCGTCCGCTCAAAATAACCATCGGCCCGATCGCCCGATCGTTTCCGCGCATTGTAAACCAGATATTTTGTTACCTCGCCCAGCGCCCGTCCTTCCTTGCGGAAATAGACCACCAAGCCCGTGCCCCCCGCCTGTGCTGTTTGAATACATTCCTCAATGCCATGCATCAGATAGGGCCGACAGGTGCAAATATCCGAGCCAAACACATCCGACCCATTGCACTCATCGTGGATGCGTACGGTTAAGGAGCGAGTCAAATCCCCGATCGCCGCCACCTCACCCAGAATATAAACCGTCGTCCCGCCGATCGGTGGCAACCAGATTTTCAAATCAGGCCGACTGATTAACTCCGGAAACATCCCCCCCGTTTGATGGTGCAACGCTTGGCGCAACGTCGCCTCCGCCACCCCCAGCCGTTCCGCCACCCCCGGCAAATACCACACCGGATCGATCGCCACCTTCGTTACCCGCACGTCCCCGGACTCCAGCAACCACAGACCATCCGGTTGCAACCGCCCCGCCGTCATCGCCTGCTGGACTTCCGGCAAATTCAAATGGGCCTGGGTAATCGCGATCGTCGGTTGAATGTTGTACTCCTTGACGATCAACGGCGCAAACACCTCCGTCACCCGTGCGCCCCAGGGATCCAATGAGACAATGCGCCGCCGACTACACCAGGCCGGATTGGGGGGAATCTGGACGATCGGTTCCGTCTGACTCAAATCGCTGCGGTGGTCAGGACTCAGTTGTCCCGTAGCCACGGCCAACGCCCGATAGACGCTATAACTGCCGCCATGGGTACCAATAACATTGCGGTGCTTTGGATTCGTCACCGTTCCCACGATCGCACCCCGTTCTAGCGGATCGCAAGCGCCCCACCGGATGCGGGGCTGCAATCCAGCCAGTTTCAGCGAAGAATTTTTAGGAGGAAGCGGTTGGCTGACCATGGGTTACCCCGTGCAAGAGAGAAAGGGAAAAAGGGATGCACAAACCTAACGAGCCCAGGACTCGTCTTTTACCGTCTTAATCGATTAGCCATCGATCTACTGGCCAATGCTGGCTGGACGACCCGCCTGCCGTAGCGCTTCAATAATTTGCACATTTGCTTTTGGGAAGGGATATTGATCGATCGTCTCCAACGTCACCCAGTTCACCTCATCGCATTCGATCGTCTGGGGTTCGCCCGATACATGGCGACAGTGGTGCACATGCAGCGTCACTTTAAAATGCGTGTAGGCGTGATCAACCGTGATGAGTTCCTCCCCCACCGCAATTTCGATGCCCAGTTCTTCCCGGATTTCCCGTTGAATGCAGTCCTGGATCGATTCGTTGGGTTCCACCTTGCCGCCCGGAAACTCCCACAGTCCGCCCAGCAGTCCTTCCTGCTTACGGCGATCGATCAAAATATTGCCCTGATCATCCCAGATCACAGCAACGCCAATAATTTTGTGGGGAAGGGGTGCCTTGGTTTCTGTCATAGGTATTTTTGTCTGAACCCCTAAATTGTAAGCCTTGCAGTGTGCATTCCATGGACAGAGCAAACAGCCGGGATTGTGCGGGGTGCAGAGGGTGGCCCCCAGATCCATCAGTGCTTGGTTGAAATCCCGACCCCGATCGGGCGGTACCAAGGCTTCCGACCAAGACCAGAGGCGATCGAGGGACTTTGCTGGGGGAACCTCTAGGGCGATCAATCGCGCCAGCACCCGTTTGACATTGCCATCCAAAATGGGCAACGGTAGATTAAACGCCGCACTGAGAATGCCACCCGCCGTTGTCCGGCCAATTCCGGGCAATGCAAGGGTTGCTTCCAGTGTTTCAGGAAACTGCCCTTGATACTGTTCAACAATTACTTTTGCGGCCTTGTGCAAGTTGCGAGCACGGGCATAGTAGCCCAAGCCTTCCCAAGCCTTCAGCACATCCTGCTGATCCGCTGCGGCCAACCCTTCCACCGTGGGGAAGCGATCGAGCCAGCGCTGAAAATACGGGATCACCGTTTTCACCTGGGTTTGCTGCAACATGATTTCGGAAATCCAAATGGCATAGGGATCCCGCAGCCTACGCCAGGGCAAATCCCGGCCACAGTCGCCATACCAATCCAGCAGCGATCGCCGCAGACTGTCCACAACCTGCTGTCGGCTGTCCAAAACTTCCGGTGAACCGAGTTCCGTTGCGCGATCGGATGACCACAAAAAATTCGGCAGATGAGGATCCACCGAATCAAGAGGGGTTATTGGTTGCGTTGTTTGTCTAGAGGAAGCCATCGGATTCAAAATGCAGGTTCAGCAAACACAGATGCCACAGTGGTTGAGGCCATGAGTGGTTGAGGCCATGAGTGGTTGAGCCCATGGAGCTTAGCCCATGGAGATGTCTAAGCCCGTGTACAGACCTTTCATCGGCAACAGAGGCCAACTGTATCGCGTTCGTCTTGCATTTTCAATGTTCAAAGTCCCGATCGAGAAATCTGAGGCGTTGCTTCTGATGATTTCCAACCTCAGATTGCCCAGTAGAGTGCGGTTAATCACAGTGGGAAGAAAATTACTTCAGGCACGATCGAGGGGCGATCGGCCCAGGTTTTTTTTACGCTTGAAACCTTCACGCTCAAAGTTGCTCACAACCTCTCAACTGCAAATTTTCAAGCTGCAAATTTTCAAGCTTTAGGTTTTTCTACGCTTCAAAATTAGACAGCGTTTGCTCCAGAGTCATTCGCTGTTCCACATTGCGCAGAAAGTAACCACTCATCATCGCCGAAGCCAACAACTGCCCCAAACTCTCGCGGTTGGTGGTAATCGAAACATCAAAGGCTCCAGATGGCAGTCCACCTAACAACCCGATAATATTGCGCTCCATGGCTTGAAGCACTTCCGAAGAACCAGGGCGAGATAACTGAGCAACGGTTTCTGGACTCAGCGACTGAACATAATCCCACAATTGGCTGGGATCGTTGCCATGGGAATTAAATTCAGAAAGATTAATCGCGTCGTTCACGGGAACCTCCATCGGAGAAAACAGGCTAACACTGTTAGACGGATTGCATTGACGAATTCCAGAGCGACATCTTTCAAACCGACGAATTTTAATCTCTGGGTTGAATACCTGGGTTGAATACCTGGGTTAAATGTCTGGGAATTGCGGATTGAAGAATCGCGTCCAACGGTTGAAATAGGAAGTGTTTCCTGCGGGATGCACCTAATTTAACAAGCCAATCCAAAGTAGGCAGTAGGCAGAACCGAACCCAAGGGTGGGGGGTTTCTATAACAGCGGGGCTGTAGATAGCCGCTCTACCAGTCTCTAGCCTGCACACCTGCAAGCTTTTCCCAACCCTTGGCATTGCAGGATTATTCCAATAAACTGCGCAACATCCAGGCGTTTTTCTCGTGGAGTTGCATCCGCTGGGTCAGCAAGTCCGCTGTGGGTTCATCGTGGGCTTCATCAACGATCGGGAACAGCGATCGGGCGGTGCGAACCACTGCTTCTTGGCCTTCCACCAGCAGCTGAATCATTTCATCAGCCTTGGGCACCCCAGCGGTTTCGGGAATTGAGGTCAGCTTGGCGTAGTCGCTGTAGGTTCCAGGGGCGGGAAAGCCCAAGGCCCGAATCCGTTCAGCGATTAGATCCACTGCCAGCGCCAGTTCGGTGTACTGCGTTTCGAACATCAAATGCAGCGTGTTAAACATTGGCCCCGTCACGTTCCAGTGGAAGTTATGGGTTTTGAGGTACAACGTATAGGTATCTGCCAATAGCCGCGATAGACCATCTGCAATATCTTTGCGAGCCGCGTCATCAATTCCGATATTGACTGCTTTCGTTGCCATAGGTTTTCCTCTCTTTTTACGGGCAATCCACTCAAAGCGATTTTTGCGAGTGATTTTTGCGGTTGGTGTAATACCGACCATTCACTCCATTCAATTGGATAATTCAATTCACCTCCGTACAGCCCTTGCAGCTTTCCCACCAATACTCACAGATGTATGCTCACGCTCACAAGAAGCTGCTTACAAGATACGCACAGAAAGATACTCACAGAGTCATAGGGATTGGGGGATCAGCCTGCAAGGTAGGGTGGATTGAATCTATATAAATCATACTCGTAATGACTACGACTTGCAAATAAATCTTGGGGATCGTGCTTTTCCCGATCGCCCGTTACAATAGGGGGCAGTATCCAAAGAAATTAGCTGCTGTCAGGCAACGTCAGTTAACCCAGTAAGTAGAGTCCGTAGGAAGGAGCAGGCTTTGATCAGCTTGCCTTGGCGGAAAGATAAAGCGCAATCGTCCATGCCTGTATGGTAGATTGGCAGCCTATCCCCGCAAGTCTGCGTCCCTTTTACAGTTCACGTTCAGAGTCACCTTTACAGTCATCCCTGCGCAGTCCCACTCTTACAGGTACCCCTGCGTAGTCCCACCCTCGCAATTAACGGAACCCGCCATGCATCCCGTATACCAAATTCAGCCGCCCATTGGTTGGACTCCTCCCACCAACCCCGACGAACAAACGATCGCGCCGCCCGTAGGGGGAATCCGAACCTACGCGATCCAGCCGCCGATCGGGGCTGCCGATACCAGCCATTACAATGTTATTCCGCCGATCGGGTCAGAGCCTGCCACGATGGTTCCGAGCCAACCCGTGACCGCCCCCACCGGAGCCCCGGCCTGCCCCTCCTTGCATCCCGCCTACAGTGTGTCGCCAGCAGGCATGGACACCACCCCTTGCCCCATCGTCCAACCGCCGATCGGGTCACAACCCGCTAACCTCGTGCCGAGCCAGCCGCTGACACCCCCCTACGGCGCAACCCCCGTTTACCAGCCTGTGGATCCTGCGATCGGGTCCCAGCCCAGCACGATGTTACCCAGTCAGCCGATCCAACCTCCGATCGGATCGACACCCATGACCTTAATTCCCAGCCAACCCATTCAACCGCCGATCGGGGGACCTCGCTGGAATCAGTAGAGAATCTGCATTATTGTGTCAGCCTCTTGAAAAGTACGAGCCAGTCACGTCATGATTAGGGCGTTGGCAACGTTCTGAA
This sequence comes from Alkalinema sp. FACHB-956, assembly GCF_014697025.1. Lineage (NCBI taxonomy): Bacteria > Bacillati > Cyanobacteriota > Cyanophyceae > Leptolyngbyales > Leptolyngbyaceae > Alkalinema > Alkalinema sp. FACHB-956. The sequence continues at coordinate 68,492 of NZ_JACJRC010000013.1, forward strand.
GCTGCTGGTTCGCAGTGGTGATCAGGAGGCTTGGCGTGGCAGTTTTGCATGGTAGTTGGATTCCGCAAACCAGCCAGTTTTTTCTATGGGGAGAAACTTGGCGACATCTGGATTCGTTTCCTGAGACGCAGGATGAAATTTTGCCGCATCCGTTTCTGCTAAGTTCCCAGGAATTGTGGGAAGGGCTGAAGACGGTTGATCTGACGACAGTTCTGGCCAGTTCACCGTCAGCCCCCGTTGCGGAAACACCCCGATCGCGCCGGAAATCCACGAGTTCAACAGAGACCTCCCCCGCCTCCCCCTGGGGCGATCGCTGGGTCACTCAGTCGCTCCTGCTGCCAACCCACGATCGCTTACCGCTTCTATCCGGTGCCGATTTAGATCAGCCTAGCGTTTCCCTAACCGATGCATCCCAAGCCCCAGCGCTACAAGCTTGGATGGTATCCGGGGTCGCCTTGGACATTGGGGACGCCCTTCAACTTTTGCACAAAATTCCCCTGGGGTTACTCAACGATCGCGATTCCCTCTGGGGAGAAGATCTACGTTTTTGGTGCCATACCGTTCGCTGGGGTCTAGATCTGTTAGCACGAGGCAAGTTTTTGCCAACGCTGCACCAAGCGGGAGAAATTGTCCTGTCTCACTGGCAAGTGGTGCTAGATAGCGCGATCGATCAGGAACGATTGGGTCATCTCGCCCACCGGATGCCTTTGGTCTGCCAAAGTTACAGCCAAGCGACCCCGGAGGACTTGGAAGGAATCCGCAACCAGGGACGATCGCAGATCATCGAGTTCCTCAACTACACGGTTGATCACTTGATTCGTCAGGTCTTTGCTAGCAGTCCTATCGCCATTCCCAAGCTTCTTCCCAAAGGCTTACAAACCTGGATTCAATCTCTACAGCAATCCCAAGCCAGCCTCGATGCCACCGTTGCCGAGGGATTAATACCAGCGTTAACCGCCTGGACAGCAACGCTGCAATTGCAAATTGACCAGTTTCGGCCTTGCTTGCGGTTACATCCACCGGCCACCGGCGAGACCACATGGATTGTGGAATACGGTTTACAGGCGATCGGTGATTCGACATTCTGGGTGTCGGCTCCCATGATTTGGCAAAATCCGGTGGAGACCTTGACGCTATCCAGACGATCGATCGTCCGCCCCCAGGAAACGCTTTTGCGGGGGCTCGGCTTAGCTTGCCGTATTTATCCTGTCTTGGAAACGAGTTTGCAAACGGCCTGTCCCGAAATTTGTCCGCTAACGCCCATCCAAGCCTATGAGTTTCTGCGATCGATCGCCTGGAAATTGCAGGAACGGGGAATTGGGGTCATTTTACCGGATAGTTTAGCCAACCGTTCTGGCTGGGCCAATCGATTGGGCTTGAAAATTTCAGCGACAACGCCTAAAAAACTGAAACAGCAACGCTTGGGATTGCAAAGTTTACTGAGTTTTCAATGGGAACTCTCCATCGGGGGGCATAGTTTAACTAAAGCTGAGTTTGAAAAATTAGTGGCGCTGAATATGCCACTGGTGGAAATCAATGGCGAGTGGGTCGAGCTGCGGCCCCAGGATATTCAAGCGGCCCAAAACTTTTTTGCCAGTCGCAAGGATCAGAAAACCCTTTCCTTGGAAGATGCGCTGCGGCTCAGTACCGGCGATACGCAGACGATCGATAAACTGCCCGTCGTCAGTTTTGAAGCTTCGGGGGCGTTGCAGGAATTGGTGACCACCCTGGCCGATAGTCAATCCATTACCCCGATCGCCCAACCGAAAGGCTTCCAAGGGGAACTGCGGCCCTACCAAGCACGGGGCGTGGGTTGGTTAGCCTTCCTAGAACAATGGGGCTTGGGGGCTTGTCTGGCCGATGACATGGGGCTGGGGAAAACGATTCAATTCATTGCTTTTCTGCTGCACCTCAAGCAACATAAAGCCCTGGAAAGCCCCATCCTCTTGGTTTGTCCTACCTCCGTTTTGGGCAACTGGGAACGGGAAATTCAACGGTTTGGCCCTAGTTTAAAAGTCTTGCTGCACCATGGTGAGAAACGATCGCAGGGGGTCACGTTCACGGCACAAGCGAAAAAGCATGATTTGGTGATTACAAGTTATGCGCTGATTCACCGGGATGTGACAACGCTGAAAACAGTAGATTGGCAAGGAATTGTGCTCGATGAAGCCCAGAATATTAAAAACGCTGAAGCCAAACAGTCCCAAGCCATTCGTCAGTTAGAAGCCCAATTTCGCATTGCATTAACGGGAACTCCGGTGGAAAATCGCTTGGCTGAACTGTGGTCTATTCTCGATTTTCTCAATCCAGGATACTTAGGCAGCAAGCAGTTTTTCCAGCGACGCTTTGCCATTCCGATCGAACGCTACGGGGACACCACGTCGTTGCAGACCCTGCGATCGCTCGTGCAGCCTTTTATTTTACGCCGACTAAAAACCGATCGATCGATCATTCAAGATCTGCCCGAAAAGCAGGAAATGACGGTTTTTTGTGGATTATCGGAACAACAGGCCGCCCTCTATCAACAAATTGTAGATGCATCGTTGGCAGACATTGAAAAAGCGGAAGGCATTCAACGCAAGGGAATTATTTTAGGATTGCTGACCAAGCTGAAACAAGTTTGTAATCATCCGGTGCTACTGGCAGAAAAATCGAAAGCCCCCATTGATGCCAAATTTTGCCTCACTTCTGGCAAAATTCAACGCCTAGAAGAGATGCTGGAAGTGGTCTTGGCCGAGGGCGATCGGGCTTTAATTTTTACCCAGTTTGCCGAGTGGGGTAAGCTGCTAAAAGCTTATTTAGAAACCACCACCCGCCAGGAGGTTCTCTTTCTCTACGGCAGCACCCCCAAAGCCCAGCGGGAAGCCATGGTCGATCGCTTTCAGCAGGATCCCCGTGCCCCCCGCTTGTTTATCCTGTCGCTGAAAGCAGGGGGCGTTGGGCTCAATCTAACCCGTGCAAACCACGTTTTCCATTTCGATCGCTGGTGGAATCCGGCGGTGGAAAATCAAGCCACCGATCGGGTCTTTCGCATTGGTCAAAAACGCAATGTTCAAGTCCATAAATTTGTCTGTTCAGGCACTTTGGAAGAACGAATTCATGACATGATCGAAAGTAAAAGAGCCCTGGCAGAAAATGTCGTGGGAACGGGTGAAAATTGGCTCACGGAACTCAATACCGATCAACTCAGAGATTTACTTTTGCTCGATCGACGGGCCGTGATTGCGGATGAAGCGACTAGCGCTACAAGCCCATGATGCCTCCAGCAAGTTACCAATTTATTCAAGTTACCAACTAATTGAGGAAGATCGCAAAAATAGGTTGACAATTCTAGCTTAGAATTTCCCGCGAAAATGGAAATTAATGACTAGAAATTGCGGGGTTTTAGGGGTTTCAACAAAAATGCAAAACTTGGGGAGATTGTATCGTGAGTGCAAAGATACGGTAACTTGGTAACACCTGTTTTTTGGCTTTCCCATGCAGCAATTTCATCATTCTTTGAGTCTCACCATACAGGGTCACAAGGAGGTTGAACAACAGCTTAAACAAAAACAGTGGACGATTGCTCAGTTAGCGGATGTGGCTTCGGTTCACCTGACGATCGCTCAGAATTTCCAGGCTGGGAAACAGGTAGATTCTGAAAGCTTTTCCCGTTTGTGCCATGCGATCCAAATCCATTGGGGATCAGTTTGTGCACAAACCCTGGATTCATTGCAGGCCATGTCTCCATCCTGTCTCTGTGAATTCAGCGGTTGTACCACCGATTTGGATGCCTGTCATGAATTGTCCTTTCAGATTATTCGGCAACAATGCCGCGAAAAAATTCTGTCGCAGCATAGCAAAATTCGCTTATTCAATCAGCAACTCATTGAGATTGATCAACTCTATGTTGATAGTTATTTTTTAAACGCTCCGACCAAAATCAGTGAACTGACTGCTCTCGGGCGTTGGGGTGTGCGAAAATCTAGTTTTGCAGTTGCCAATGCTCCCTCGCCGCTCCTCGTATTAGGCAAACCGGGCGCAGGAAAAACCACCCTGCTGAAACAACTCGCGATCGCTTGCTGTCGGGGACAGTTCAAATCTGAGTTAATTCCAGTGTGGATTGAACTTCAACCCGTGGATCACCCCCATTGGCACTTTTTATATGCCATTTTGGAGGCGATGGGTTTATGTTCCCAGGAATCCCATGCCCAAGAATTTGCCCAAGACCGAGAGCGGCTCAACCAACTCCTAACCCAAGGCCAGCTCTTAATCTTCATAGATGGCTTGGATGAAGTCCCCCTGGCCTTTCGCAAAAAGGTGCAAGAGCAAATTTGTTGGTTGTTACAACATCCGGTGTATCGCAAAAATGATGTGATCCTCAGTTGCCGAACACCCACGATCGAAGCTTGGAGCCCACGTTGGAAAAATCAATTATTTACAGCAGTGGAAATTGCTGACTTGAATGAGCGACAAGTGGAATCCTTCGTTCAAGCCTGGTTACAAACCCGCCGAGAGGCCCAACAACCTCTAGAGCGACCGTGGCAATCATTTTTTTCCAGCCTTAGGCGTTGTTTTGAGCGTAGGGAACTGACACTGACGCCCATGCTGTTGGGGTTGGCCTGTTGGGTTTTTGAAAATACGGGGGATCTGCCGCCCCAGGTGTCTCAACTTTATGGAGCAGCGATCGAGTTACTGCTGACCCCGGGCCAAGCCGAGCTCCAGGTATCCTCCAAATTAGCGGAGCGGATTTATCATCAATTGACTTCTCTCGATCGCAGGCAGATCCTCATGGAAATTGCGATTCGCAAAATTGAGACTTCGCCTAATTTTGTGATTTTTGATCAGTCTGAGCTGGTGAATTGGATTAACCAGATTCTGGAATTGCATCACTATCGCGATGGCTTAGCAATTCTCATGATGATTGCAGATAAACAAGGTTTGCTGATACAAAAAGCCGATCGTCGCTGGTCATTTTCCCATTCGATTTTTCAGGAATATTTCATTACGCAATGGTTGCTGCAACAGTCTCCCATGCAACTTGCGGAGAAGCTGATTCATCCATCTTGGCAACCGGCGATCGAACAAATTGTCCGCTCTCAAAAACAATCCGATCGCTTAATCGGTGCGCTCAAACAAGCCATTGATCAAATGCTGGCTCAGGATACCCAACTCCAAACCTTGCTGCGGTGGGTCAATCAAAAAGCGAATACCTTGGTCGTCCCCTATAAACCGGCGGCGGTGCGCATGTTTTACCTTGGGTTGGCCCATGCCTTAACGAGCGATCTTAGCCGTGATCTGGCCCGTGCCCGTGCCCTAGATGCGGCGTTGGCGATCGATGTCACGCTGGATTTAGATTTAGACTTCAACCTCGATTTAGACTTTGCCCTAGCCCGCATCCTAGCCCGTGCCCTGGATTTTGACCTCGATCGGGCCTTGGCGCTGGCCCGTGCCCTGGCCCGTGCCCTGGATTGCACCCTAGCGCTGGCCCATACGCCTGCTTTGGCCTTGGATTGTGCCTTGGAGGAAACCCTCTCGCTGGATCTCATCCGGGCCTTGGACTATGCCCTCGATTGTGCCCGTACCTTGGCCCCAGATCTGACCCATTCTCTCGCACACTACAGAGCCATCATCCTAGCCGCAGAACAAAATGGAATGGATACGTTTTTAGGCTGGTGGCAACTCTACGGCCAACAGTGGATAGAGCAACTCCGTCAAATTATCATTACCCATCGCAATCTTGGTCATGCATGGCCCCTAAGTCGGCAACAGAAGGAACGACTGAAGCAATACGATCGCGCCAATCAATTTCTTGTGCAATTGCTGAAAATTGAAGGAGCCGTGAGTGAAGCAACGAAAAGTCAGATCGAAACAACGTTATTGCTACCGGCGACCAGAATCTTTTGAGCCGAGGTCTGATGGTATGGTGGTAGTGCGTCTGAGGTGATTGCTGTGTCTTCGATCGATTCTCCGATATCCCAATCCACGGTTAGCTCCACTGCTAGCTCCACTGCTAGCTCTAACTGGCATGGTTTACTGAACCTAGAATTTCAGGCCGTCAATGGCAAGACTCGGCTAACCCATAGCCAAGCGATCGCCCCCTACAAAGTGCAGCGATCGTTTGCCCAAGCCGATGGCACCTGTCAGGTGGTGATGTTGCACACAGCGGGCGGGATGGTTGGTGGCGATCGCTTAACGACGGCAGTGACGATCGGGGAACAGGCTCAGGTGTTGCTCACCACCGCTGCTGCCGCGAAAATTTATAAATCGACGGGAACCCTCACCCAGCAAACCGTTCACCTGACCGTAGCGCCCCAGGCTTGTCTAGAATGGCTGCCCCAGGAAACGATTTTGTTCGATCGCGCCCAGTATCGTCAGGATCTCCGGATTGAACTGGCAGCGGGGGCGCAGGTGGTGCTGTGGGAAATCACGCGCTTTGGTCGGACGGCGCGGGGCGAGCAATTTAGCCAAGGAGATTGGCGATCGCACACGGAGGTTTGGCAGGCGGGCACCCCTCTTTGGATCGATCGGCAATGGCTTCCCGGTTCGCCGGAAATGCTGGCCAGTCCCCACGGATTGAATCATTGTCCGATCGTGGGCACCTTGGCTTGGATAGGCCGATCCCTGGACAAGTCAGATGTTGAAGTGGCTCGGCAGTTATGGGACCCGATCGCGGCGCACCATCCCGATGACCAATTTGGTGTGACCCGCTTACCCCAGGGGTTGCTCTGTCGCTACCGAGGCCATTCCAGCACCGCAGTGCGCCATGGGTTCATTCAGACTTGGCAATGGATTCGATCGGTGCAAGGTCGATCGTGGGAGGAGTTACCCCGGGTCTGGATGCTGTAGCTAGATGCTGTAGCTAGATGGTTGTCACGAGTTCTAAGATTTAGCTTATGAATTTTGAGATTCTGGGAAAGGAGTTGTAAACTCAAACTCGGATTGTTCTAGTCCATTTGCTTGTTGATTACCGTTGGTTGAGTTTGCCATGCAACTGTCACCCCAAGAAAAAGATAAATTGCTCATTTTTACAGCGGCGCTGCTCGCGGAACGACGCAAAAATCGCGGCCTCAAACTCAACTACCCGGAAGCCGTTGCCTACATTACCGCTGGCATTCTGGAGGGGGCACGGGATGGCCGCACGGTGGCGGAACTGATGACCTATGGCAAGACGTTACTCAGCCGCGATGATGTGATGGAGGGGATTGCAGAAATGATCCCTGAAGTGCAGGTGGAAGCCACGTTTCCCGATGGCACTAAACTCGTTACCGTCCACGATCCCATTCAGTAAAGCCTCCCTCCAGCCCAGATCCCCTCCAGTAAAATAGAAGGACTCCTTTTGAGGAGGATAGAGGATGGGATTAGATATTGGTTTATTGCTGGAATATTATGATACCGATGGCTGGCAGCCTGCTTTGCATGTCGCCGATCGGGTGAAAAACCCACGCACGCACCTCGGGCTTCTGGAAGTATGTTCGTGGAGCTGGCGACAATCTCCTACCTCCATATTTTTTGGAGATGATCCCATCATCCCCTTCAATCTAGGACTGCCTACAGATCTTTCTGCAAGGGTTTGGGAAGCCGTGCACTTGAATTTTGAAGACGATGATGAGTATGCTGGATGGATTGCGCTGCCTGACCTGTATCTATCAGAGTGGTCGGAACAAATGGTCTTGGTTGAGGGGTGGGTGGAACCGCAGTATGCCCATCTATTTGGAGACGGCTATCAACCCGCCCCGATCGCTCAACTGAAAGCGATGGGAACCCATGGTTACCACTTGGCTCAGACGCTCCAGTGGTGTCGCCGAGCTAAAACTCCTGCGGCCTTTGCTGAGTACCAAAAACATGGCCTACAGCCCTATGAGTCTCGCCTCCGTGTCACATGGCTGGAACCCTTAATAGAATTTGTCAGGAGAATCTGGGATGAGGGTTTATCGGGATTAGTGGAACTGGAATTTCCAGAACGTTATCGTTTGATTACGACCGTTGGCTAGTGGGTCAGGCTAGGTTCATGGGTTTGGCAATCTTGAAATAGTCAATAGAGGGTGAGGTGAATAGATTGAGTAGACGATCTGAATGTTGAAAAGACTCAGTATCGACAAGCCTCGGTATCGAAAAGACATTGACGCAGTAGGATTTGCACTGCATCATACAAATGGTTCAGACTTGTGGTTCAGACTTGTGGTTCAGACTTGCACATCGTGTATTGAGCAGTTGTCAGAACAATTGTGAATCATTACGCTATATGGCAGTCTCAGGACGGAGTGAACAATCTAGCTACAACATTATTTACAACATTGCGAGGTGTTGTCCATGATTCCCGGTGAAATTTTTCCCGCTGAAGGTGAGATTGAATTAAACGCCAATCGGCCCACAGTCACGATCGCGGTGGCCAATACGGGCGATCGACCGGTTCAGGTTGGATCCCATTTCCATTTCTATGAAGTGAATGCTGCGTTGACCTTCGATCGGGCCTCGGCTCGGGGGATGCGGCTGGATATTCCGGCGGGTACAGCGGTGCGGTTTGAACCCGGCGATGAGAAGGAAGTAACCTTGGTGCCCTACGTCGGCAAGCGCGAGGTCTATGGCTTCAATGCCCAGATCGAAGGCAAGCTGGACGGCAAAGCGAAGAAATCTGGTAGCAAAAAGAAAAATAAATAGGTAACAATCATCTGGGTAGACGGATATCCGTCTAGTTTGGCAATCTCAACCTGATGGGAGGGGCGTTATCTTAAACGGTAGGCGGGTCTGATACTGAGATCCGACGAATGGATAAGAGATTCGATCGTTCATCAGGGAATTCATGATGAGAAGTTTTAAAGAACTGCGGCGGTTTAATTTAGATTCGTTGCAAACGTTAAAGGCGATCTTAACCCTATTGCGAGATCCCAGTCAGACGGAATCGGTCTATGACGTGGAAGATGGATTATGCAACACCGAAGCCATGAAAGCGGCAACGGAAAAAATGATGTCTATTCCTGAAATTGCGCAGCTAGTTCGCGATCGCTACATTGTGCCGACACCGGATTTGGCAAAACTGCTGCTCTGTCCGGACGGATCGCTGGGAAAAGCCTATGCCAACTACATTACGGGGTTTGGCTTTGATCCAGATTTCTATCGAAAAATGGAAATCAAGGACGATATGACCTATCTGCTTTTCCGGTTGCGGCAAACCCATGATATCTGGCATGTAGTGGCGGGATTTTCCGTAGATGTGGCAGGGGAAATTGGCATTAAAGCGTTTGAATTGGCACAAACCCATCGACCGTTGTCGGGGATCTTGATTGCTGGAGCATTTTTGCAAACGTTACTGAAATCGCCTCGGGATCTAGAAATCTTATTGTCCCAAATTTCGCGAGGGTATCAGTTAGGATTGCGGGCAAAACCATTTTTAGCCCAACGCTGGGAGGAACACTGGGAGAAACCATTAGCTCAATGGCGAGAAGAACTCGGTGTTACGGTATAAACAATCATTAGCCAGTCGGCTAGTAGACGCATCATCTATAAGCTAGTAAAGCTCATGGGTGTTGAAGCTCATAATTTACGAATTTTGACGGTATTGAGTTTGTTGGGTTGATAGAATGAAACGGGTTCAAGGAATCCAACAAACTCAAGTGGTGATTTAGGAAACGGGTGCCATGACCAGTCAAATTAGCAGTCGGCCTAGGAATGTATTGGGTGGGGAGTTGCAGTGTTGTTGCACGTCGCCCAAGACGGGGTTTTATCGGGATGGGTTTTGTCAAACCGATAAGTGGGATTATGGCAGCCACACGGTTTGCGCGCAGGTGACGCAGGCGTTTTTAGAGTTTTCCCGATCGCGGGGTAATGACCTGATTACGCCCCTTCCGGCCTATGAGTTTCCGGGGTTGCGACCGGGAGATAAGTGGTGTCTTTGTGTGTCGCGCTGGAAGGAGGCATTGGAAGCAGGGGTGGCTCCGCCGATCGTGTTGGAGGCTTGTCATATCAAAGCGTTGCAGGTGGTGACACTGGAACAGTTGCAGCAACACGCGATCGGGCAAACGGTGGAATAGGGCTGGGCTGAACTTTTCCTCCGGTGCACGGATTTCCTAGGCGCAGAATTTTCCCGATCGAGGTCACAAACTATCACCGATATTACAAACTACCGATATTACAAACTATCTCTGTACGGTTGACAGCGTGGGACTTTCTTCGTAGGCTTGTTTCTCATAGCTGAGTGCAAACGTGTTTTGTCAGCCCCGTTGGTCGAAGACCGACCGTAAGGGCAATGAATCAGCTAGACCCCAAAAATTAAGGCGCTGCCCCAGTTGCGACCAACAACGTAAGGCAGCTAAACCCCGAAGCTGATTCCGGCAGCTAGGCGGTCTGACACGGATTTTAACATTCGATCGGGCCACCCTACTTGTCCTGCGCAAAAGGGTGGTCTTAATTTTTGGGATTTCTTCCCATCACCTCATTTAGGAGAAATCCCATGTTTACTGGCTTTGGCGGCAACGATCGCCCAGAAACTTCGATCGACGATTCCCGCAGACCCTTCCAAATCTACCTCCTCGGCACCCGCGAAGAAATCCAATCCACGATCAACCAACTGCAAGTGGTGCGGTTTTGTGAGCGGATTCGTTGGAGTCCACCGATTCCAGTCCTCGGCTCCGATTGGAAATATATCAGCATGATGGAACGCGATCGGGCGTCGGAATGAGCAACCCTGAAGGGCTGGCTGACACCTGAGGGGCTTGAAATATAAGGGGCTGAATTCCCCTCTATTTCACCTTAAACTATTCCACCTTAAACATTTCCACAGAGTCCTTCAAATCTTGAGCCGTCGCCACCGTCTTCTGCAAGGCCACCACCACCTGCTCCGAGGAAGCTGCGGTCGTTTCGGTCAACTTAGCCGTTGTTTGCATGAGTGCCTCCACCGATCGCGACGTTTCCACCTGGGACACCGTCGTTTGCGAAATCGACTCCACCCACTGGCTAATTTGTTGCGAGACTTTCACCAGACTGGCCAACCCCAGCTTGGCATTGCGCACATCATGGCTCCCCGCAGCAACCTGCTGACTGCCTTGGTTCATCGCCTCGACGACGGCTTTGGTTTCCAACTGAATGGTTTCCGTAATTTGCTCAATTTCCCGCGTGGCCTCCGCCGATCGGGCCGCCAATCCCGCCACTTCCGAGGCAATGATGGCAAAGCCGCGTCCCTGGGCTCCCGCACGACTGGCTTCTAAACCCGCATTGACGGCAAGGAGGTCAGTCTGTACCGCAAATTCCTTAATTAGGGCAACAATACGGGAAATTTGCTGGGAGGACATACCGAGCTGCTGCACCTTTTGCGCCGTGTCTTCGATCGTCCCGCGCAACTGATCAATTTTCTCCACGGTGACCGCCATGGACTGTTCATGGGTCATGGCAGTTTTCGTCGCATTCTGAGCGACGATCGTCGATTGATTGGCATTTTCCGCGATCGTTTCGATCGTCGTGGTCATGTGTTGAATTAAGCTCAACAGGTGTTGAATCTCACTCACCTGCTGCCTCGATTCCAAAGCCAGGTTCTGCATAGCAGCTTCGTTATCGCTCAGCAAATCATTCACCGTCAACGTGGATGATTTCACCTTCACCACCAGGTCACGCAAGCTTTCTACAATCACATTAAAGAAGTCACCCAGCGTTCCGAGATCCCCCGCCATCACGTCAGCTCGAACGGTCAAGTCCCCCTGGGCAACGCCTTCCACATCATTCAATAAATGGACAATTTGTTGCTGAAGTTGATCCTTGAGCGTTTCTGCGGACAATCGTGATTGCTGTTGATTTTTCAACAACTGAGCTTGATCTAAGGCATAACCGATCTGGTTGGCAAACTGCACAAATAGGTTGATTTCAGACCCTTGCCAATAGCGAGGTCGTTGGCATTGGTGGGCACAGAGCAAACCAATTAACTGGTTATTATGACGAATGGGAGCCACCAGATTGGCTTTGACTTGTAACCGCTCTAAATAGTCGCGGTGACGATCGGTCAGATCCGCCTGGTTCACGTCATTCATAAACCAGAAAGATTGCTCCTTCGGTTGTTCAGTTTTACTCAAGCCCAACAGATCATCGATTTCTAACCCTACGGCCTGGGGTACCCCCGACACCACCGATTCCGCAATAGCCTTCCCCCGGAACCCAGAATCCGTAAAGTCATACATCAATACCCGATCGACCTTGAGCAACTGACGAATTTCTTCCACCGCCGTTTGGGTAATGCTGTCAAAACTGAGGGAACTGCGCATCTTAGCGATCGCGTCGTTGAGCATCTTCGCTTCTCGCGCTTGTTGCTCCTGGCGACTGGCTTCTTCCGACAGCGCCATTTCCGAGGCCGCGATCGTGTCAGCCATGCGGTTAAATTGCACCGTCAACTGGCCAATTTCATCACTGGACAACACCTTAGCCCGAGCCGTCCGATCTCCCTGGGCAAAGGCTTGGGCCGTCTGTTCCAATTGCCGAATCGCCTTCACCACCGTGCGCCGAAACAGCAGCGAAAACCCTACAATAAACAGGAAAGACACCCCAAGAACAACCCCTTCCTGGAGTAAGCTTCGTTGTAACAGTTGGTTCACACTGTCTTCGGGGGTTCCCCGCACAATCAAGGCCGGAGCCTCCGGGGTATAGCTTGGTTCGCTGCCGTTAGGTGTTTCCACAATGCGCGTGGGCAGCGCTTTCGCCGCGACGGTATAGGTTTTCCCGTTGATCTCCATCCGTCCGGTAACCGCTTTCCCCTTCTGTTGTACCGCTTGGTTTAGAAGATCCAATCCCGCTTGAGGAATCCCCAAATCCCGCTGAATGCCATCGAAGGTACTGCCAATGCGAAATTGTTGCGGAGCAGCTTGTAAATAAACGCCACTGTACCCTCCACCAAAGGCATTGATCGTGTTTTCGACGATCGTGGGTTTGTAGTTGACGACATCTCCAAACACCAACGCCCCGATCGGCGCTTGGGTCGCCGGATCTTTAACAGGAGTCACCACATAGCGAATTAAGGCCTGGGGCAACTCCCGATCGTAGTTTTCCGGTAAAGGGGGGGACTCGCGGTTAATTTCCTGCTGGGCCACGATCGCGCTGGCTTTAATCTGCTGATTGGTTTTGAGAGCTTCGCTGACTAACTGATTGGGATCAAATGTGTCCCCCGTGCGATCGTTATTGGCATTGGTAATGATTTTTAAATCCCTACCCACCAACGTTGCATATTCAATCTTGCGGGCGCGCACTTCGTTTTGCAAAATTGTCTTGATATAGCTTTGCAGCCCTGCGTTGACGGTTTCCCCCCGCGATCGCAACTTCGCCGCATTAATCACCGAGACGTTGTCCGCTTGCCCCCGCGAACCAAAGCCCATTTGATTAATCTTGATGTTGTAATTCGTCTCTGTGACCGCAAGTTCTGAGGTTGCTTGGGACAAGAGCTGTGTCCGCAAACTATTTGTCAGAACTATCGTCGAGCCAATACCCAATCCCAGAATGGGAATGAGCTCACAGGCAATGATGGCAAGAACTTGCTTTTGACCAATGGGCCGATCGTTGAACCATTGGAACAGATTGGCCCCCAGGGAGGGACTCGGTTCGCGGGGCGGCAGTTGCAAGTCAGCGGGTAAAGCAGTCTTGGACTTGGGCGGAGAGGGGAGAGTGTTGGTCATACAGCAGCAGCTTCGGCAGATGCCTGAACGAGAATTTTCAGGGTTTTTAAGAGATCTTGTTCGTTATAGGGTTTCGTAAAGTAGGCGTCAGCACCCAACCCCGTTGCCATGCGACGGTGCTTGTCCCCACTACGAGAGGTCAGCATGGCCACCGGCAGCGATCGCAAGCCTTCATCGGCCTTCAAGCGGGTCAGGAGGCCAAAGCCATCCAGTCGCGGCATTTCCACATCACAGATCACCGCTGACACGAGGAGTCCTGCCCGCAGCTTATCCCAGGCATCCTGCCCATCCTTCGCCTGCTCCACCCGGTAGCCTGCCCGCTCTAGGGTTAGCGCCAGGAATCGCCGGACGTTAATCGAGTCATCCACAATCAGGAGCGTGGGGCGTTGACTGGTCGTGGGGGCGAGGCCAATCCTGCTGACGGACAGAATGGGGAAATTGGGTACCCGCTCGTAGGTGGTAATCCATTGCAGCAACTCATTCATATTCACCATGGGAACAATTCGCCCATCGCCCAAAATGGTGCAGTTGCTAAAGCCTGCGGGTAACTTGAGTGGGCCTTCAATGCGCCGACTGGCTACTTCCTGTTCGCCCCAACAGCGCTGAATGTGAATCCCCACCCGCTCCGAGCCCCGCCGGGTGATCAGGACGGCATCGGCGTTAATGGTGGGAGCCGCTTCCAGGGTCTGGGGCTGGCGGGCACAGTTAAAGGGCAACCATTGGCCCAGGCGCACGATGGGGATCAAGTCACCGTTGTGGCGCAGGAGTTCTCGGCCATTCCCGTTTTGCAGTTGATCGGGTTGGAAGAGACAAATTTCTTCCACTGCATCGTTGGGAATCGCCAGTAGCATCCCCTGACTTTCGATCAGCAAGATCCGCGCGATCGAAAGGGTATGGGGGACGGAGAGCGTAAACGTGGTGCCTTCTCCGGCTTGGGTGTTGACGGTAATTTCTCCCCGAATTTGTTTCAGGTGTTCCCGAACTACATCCATGCCAACGCCCCGACCGGAAATTGCGGTCACCGAATCGCTGGTGCTGAACCCCGGCTCAAAAATCAGAGACAATAAATCCTCTTCGCTGGCCGTGGCGAGTAAGCCAGCGTCCAGGCCCATGGCCTCCGCCCGACGGCGAATTTTGTGCAGGGGAATGCCACCGCCGTCATCGCGCACTGTAATCAGGGTGCGGTTGCCTCGGGTGATCGCAGTGATTTCAATTAAGCCCTCTGCGGTTTTGCCTTGACTGACGCGCATGTTGGGATCCTCAATGCCATGGTCAAAGGCATTGCGCAGCAGATGCATGAGCGGATCTTGCAACGCTTCTAGGATATTGCGATCGATTAATAACGTGCCCCCCACCACATTGAAGCGCACCTTTTTCTTATATTGCAGGGCCAGCTCCCGCAGGGCACGGGGGAAGCGATCGGTGACATCAGACAGGGGCCGCATCCGCAATTGAGACAGGCGGCTTTGTAGGTTTTTAGCGGTTTTATTGAGATCGCGGGTGGTTTGTTCTGCGTCATCCAGACCCAAGTCGAGGTCTGTCGCCACTTCTTGCAATTGCACGATCGTCTCCATCAACTGCTGCGACAGGGAGTGGAGATCCCCATAGCGATCCATTTCTAGGGAATCGAAGGTCGCGGCAATCTGGGTGGAATCCTCTGCGGCGGGGGCTGGGTTGGACGGCAGACTCGCCGAGAGGGGGAAGTTAGCTGGAATAAAACTCCCTAGGCGGGGATAGGATGCACTTTGAGATGATGAACCTTGGGATGCACTTTGAGATGCTGAACCTTGGGATGAACCTTGGGCTGCTGAACCTTGGGCTGGGGACTGGCGGGCAACGGAGTTCAGATCGTAGATCGATCGCACATCGCTGTTGGCCTGATCCAATTGCTTAATCCGTTCACGCAGCAATTTACTGAGGGTCCGCAGGCGTTTTAAATACAGTTCCAAACCATTGCGCTCGATCGCCAACTCACCGAAGAGATCATTGAGCTGGTTCAGTTGGCGCACAGGTACCCGGACTGTCGCATCTTCATCGACCTCGTTGTCCGCAGCCGCAGAGATTTTGCTGCCGGGTTGAGAGGAGCGATCGGGCTGGACTTGCCAGGTGGGATTGGGATCAACGGTGCGACCTACCTCGATCGTGGTTGTTCGCTGGGAGCCATTGCGGGTCGGCTGATCCTGGGCGGTGATGGCTTCCTGGTGGTAGAAATCTTCGCTCGCAGGTTCGGCTTGGGCAGCGGCGATCGCGGCATCCCATGACCAGTCCAAGTCAGCGGTTGCATCGAATCCCGGTTCAAAGCCCGTTACCGCTGAGGCGACCTCCACGGGCAGATCTTGCCCTTGCCCTGCATCCGCCCAAGCAGTGTCTGCGGCCAGGTCGATCGGCAACTCCGGTAACCCCTCGGCAGTCAACGTGGTCGGGAGATGGTGACGTTGTCCGGACAACACCAAGCTTTGACTGTGCCGCCAAGTTTCTAGGGCCGTTTGGGCAATCAGGGGGACTTGTTCAGGGGTGGCAACGATTGCCCATTGCCCCACATGGGTGCACAGTTGGCTGAACTCGGAGAGTTGCAGCATTTCACCCAATCCGCCCAACTCCTGGGCCAGGATGTTGACCTCTTCCCGCAAACAGGGTTGCTCTGGATTGGACAGAACCGCTTCTAAGCGTTGCAGACACCCTTCCACTTCGGTTTCAAACAGCAGGGTGATAATTTCTTGCCCATCCTCTGGATTCAGCACCGATTCCGCATCTTCACTGTCGGGATCCCCAAGGCGATCGTGGAGCGCGTCAAATTGCGGCAGCACTTGGGCTTCGAGCCAATGGAGATCGATTTGAGTCAGGTGGGGCATTTGCGATCGACTGTGATCGATGACCTGGCGTAAACAGTCGATCGCGTGCAGAAATTGATTTTCTAGGCTGTCGTCAATTTCCAGATTGGCCCGCTGAATTTTGAGAACTTTAAAGCCATCTTCTAATCGATGGGCCAAACTACTCAACACATCAAAGCCCATCATGCCTGCTCCACCTTTGATGGAGTGGGCCGATCGAAGCGCTGCATTCAACTTAGCTTGGTCAACCTGTCCATCCGCAATCCCGAGAATCGCAGCGTCTAGCGCATCCAGATAGGCTTGGGCTTCGTCGAGAAACTGTCGCTTAATTTCAAGTTCCTTATCCATGGGAGGCTCTGCGATCACTAGAGGAAAGAGTGTATCGATCCAAGGATTAATACGAATCAGTGCGTTCATATTAATCCCTTCAGCAACATTTACGATAATTGTTAGTGAATTAAAACGCTAAATGCAACCCATTCACGTATATCCCCGAACAATCATCATAAATTCATCATGCAATATTTGTTTTTGGCTACAAGTTATCCACGCTCCCTACATAATTAATCCATCACGCAACTGATTGATAAAGTAACTGATCTAGAATGCCACTTGTCTGCGATTCAATTTGTCCACTGCATCACTAATCCACTGCATCACTAATCCACCACAAACGTTCCCACAGATGCTTGGAGATCTTGGGCGATATTGAGGGTTTGACGCAGGGTCGCCGACACTTCTCGGGAAGAATCGGAGGTACGGCTGGAGAATTGGGCGATTTCCCGCATGCGATCGGAAATGATGTTGGAGGTTGCCACTTGGGAGATCGTCGCTTCGGAAATGGCTTGCACCAATTCATCCACCTGACGCGCCACTTCGACCACCTGCCCTAAGGTATCCTTCGCATCGTTGACCAAGCGGGTACTCTTGACCACTTGGCTGGTTCCCTGTTCCATCGCATTGACCACCTCCGCCGTTTCCTGCTGAATCGCAGAGACGATCGTTTCAATTTCACGGGTCGCAGCAGCAGCGCGGGTCGCCAGTTCCGCCACTTCCTCCGCCACAACGGCAAAGCCTTGACCATCTTCACCCGCCCGGGCGGCTTCGATCCCCGCATTAATGGCCAGCAAGTTAGTTTGCATGGCAATTTGGTTAATCAGCGAAATCACCTTGGAGATCTCCTGGGAGGATTCCCCTAACCGTTTCACCTTTTTCGCGGTATCGCCGATCGTGGTTCGCAGGGTCAAAATGTTATTCACCGTCGATTCCATCGCGGCCCCACCGGTTTGGGCATTCTCGGCAGCAGCGCGGGTAATGGTAGCTGCTTGCTGGGCGTTATTGGCCACGTCGCGGATGGACTGCGCCATCGTTGCTAGGGATCCCAGGGTGCGATCTGTCTCTTCCGCTTGCCGCCCTGACTCTTCCGCCAGTTGGATAATTGCGGATTCGTTAGCCGCGAGGGATTGGTTCACCTGAGTCGCCGAATCCTTCACCTGTAAAACGATCGTTCTCAAACTTTCAATAATCGAGTTAAAGAAGTCAGCAACGGTTCCGATATCGCCGGCATTCACATCCGCCCGCACGGTCAGGTTCCCCATGGCAGCCCCTTCCACGTTGGAGAGGAGTTCGATCAGCTGCATCTGGAGTGTTTCCTTTTGTTTACGGCGATCTTCGGAAAGAATTTCCGCCGTTTGTCGGGCTTGGTCGGTTTGCTCCAGCAAGAAAGCCTGGTCTAGGGCAAAGCCAATCTGGGTCGAGAGTTGTTTAAAGAAGTCAATTTCCTCCGGTTCCCAGTGGCGGGGAGCATCGCATTGGTGGGCACAGAGTAACCCAATCAGTTCCCCACCCCGCATGATCGGAGCGACCATGTTAGCTTTGACGGCCAGCTTTTCTAGAATTTTGCAGTGGCAGTCGGCCAGGTTTTGTTTACTCCAATCCTCGATCGTCCAGATGCGACCGCTGCGGTAGCGATCGAGGGTGCCAGGAGTCAGGGGATCTTCAATGGTTTGGCCCATGGCGATCGGCCAACCCGCAGAAACTGATTCCGCCGTAATCACGCCACTCAGCCAATCGGGATTAAAGCGATAGATCACTACCCGATCGCACTTCAGAAAGTCCTGAATTTCTTCAACGCTGGTTTGCAGAATATCGTCGAAGTTAAGGGAACGACGAATGCTTACCACTACTTTACTGAGCAGATTCGATTGCTCGGCATTGCGGGTTTGCTGGGCAATCAGTTGCCCCAACTGCGCCGCCATCTGGTTGATGTTGGCACCCAGGACAGCCAATTCATCCTGCCCTGTCACTTGCAGGCGGGTCTCCAATTTCCCATCTCCCAAGGCCTGCACAGCTTGACTCGCTTCCAACAAGGGTTTGGTACCCCGGCGAGCCAACCAAGCAGCCAGTAGACCCACCCCAACCGCAGTGAGGGCAGTTCCCAAGGCAATGGTGGTAAGGAGCGATCGCTGGGGAGCAAAGGCAATGTTGCTCGATAGGTTAATGATGGATCCCCACCGTAAATCCAACCCCTCTAACCGCTCCACCGGAGCATAGCCGATCAACTGCTCTTCACTATCGTGTTCTCCAACCGCTCCCCCCTCTTGGCGTTGGCTAAGGAAGCTGGCAATGGCGGGGAATTCCTTGACAGCGGACTGCCCCAAGTTTTGCTCCCGTCTAGCATCCGACGCCAGAAAAATGTTGCCTGAGGCATCAACGACGTGATAGTGGGCACCATTCCCCGCAAAGGCACGGGCCACATCATTAATTTTGTCGATGGGAATACGAGTTCGCACCACACCAATTAATTTGCGGCTACTGTCATCAATGAGCGGAGCTGCAACGTGAACCACCCAGCGGCCCGTAGAAATGGATTTTTCGGGCGGGGAGATGATGGGGGTACGGGTTGCAAGCACCTGCTGGAAATAGTTGCGATTGCGGTGATTCTCTAACTTATCTCCAGCGGATTGGGCAATCACATCGCCATTGAGGTCAAAGGCCGCCACACTGTCATAGACGCCATAGACTTCCACAAATCGGGTCAGGAGATCCTCTTGATCAACCCGATCGACATTTTTACGAACGCGCTCATTGGTAAAAACCGGCAATCTGGAGATCACCAAAATATCCCCAAAACGCTCGTTCATAAACCGATTGAGTTTATCCGCCAGCCCCCGAGCTTGGGTCAGATTCGTTTGAGTAATTTGCTGGGAAATGGTTCGGTCTGCCACGGTATAGGCCAGTCCCCCAATCCCGATAATGGGTACAGTGCCTAGGACGATCGCCAAAGTGGTTGCTTTGGTTCGCAGACTCATTTGCTGGGTCCACTGAAGCATTTGATCCCAGTGACGTTTGGGCGATCGGGTTTGGAGTTTCGGTAAAGGATCTGGAGTGGCATTGGGAATCGCTGATGAACCGATCGGGGAATCAGCAATCTCAGTCCGAACAGTCGGACTCATGCGACTAGTCGTCGTTGTGTTGAGTTGGTCAACCATAGGTATTCAGCGAAGTATCCGGACAGAATGATTTAGTTTGAGAGCTTGAGCACCGTCTAATATGGTCGGAGATTGCCGATTAGCGGAGATAACCCAGTCATAGGGGCTTGATGTTCATGTCGCGCTTGCTATTCATGGCACGCTTGATGTTCATGGCATGAATTCCGGAGAGCGTTCTTCAGCGATCGCTCCAGCAACGTTCTGCGAAAGCTTGATCGATGACCCGAGATCATTTCCTGCGATCAGTTACCCATTGTCGCTACTACCCATTGTTGCTACTAGGGGCAATCATTCAGCATACGCTTTCGGAGTCAGCTTGCAGAATCAGCTAGTAGAACCCGCTATCAGCACCAGTTGCTAGGATCAGCCACACCAGATTTAATGTTGCATGCCATTTTGCGTTGCCAATCCCCTTGGGCTGAACCATGGGCTTAACCAGCCGATGATGGATTGACCTATCCCCTTAAATCTGAAGAACTGGGGCTTGCAAAATGGCTTCGGGATTGAGGACAAGGATGATATCCCCGTTTTGTACCGTGCAGCCTTGTAGATAGGGCAGTAAGCTGGGGGGGGTGTGGGTCGGCACTTGAAAGGTATCGGGATTGAGGGAAATCATGCCTTCAACCTCCGTCACGGCAAATCCCACCAGCGTATTGCCCTGCTTGAATACCACAACGGGTTGGGTTTGGCGATTTAATTCCAAGCAACCCACCCCCAATAAATTCGCCAAATCCACCAGCCATAGAATTTGACTGCGCCGATTCATCAGACCCAGAACCGGCACGGGCATATTGGGGATTGCAGTAATCCGATGAATCGGCAACGCCAAAACTTCCTGCACTGCACTCATCGGAACAACCGCTTGAATATTGTTGGGTAAGGTGACCCGAAGATACCCCGTATCCAGAGTAGTCAGCGCTCGAGGCGCTGGCACAGCTAAAGTCGATTGATTCATGAGTTCATGCCTGAAAAGACGATTGCAGGAATAAGGCTAGAGTTTGACCGTTTGAATCGCTTGAACTAGAGCTTCACGGGTAAAGGGCTTGGTGATGTACGCATTAGCCCCTTGTTTCATGCCCCACAGGCGATCGATGTCTTGATTTTTGGACGTACAAAAGATAACCGGAATCTTGGCCGTTTCGGGATGTTTCCGCAGACTACGGCAGAGCTCAAACCCACTCATCCCCGGCATGACCACGTCACTAACAATGACATCCGGCTTTTGGTCGAGGGCTAACTGGAGAGCATCCTTGGCATTGGCTGTACCAATGACGGTATAACCGCTCTCCCGGAGATAATGACTCAGCAGTTCCATTTCTGAGGGAGTATCTTCCACCACCAAAATCGTTGCCATTTTCGTGTCGATAAATGATGAAACCATGTAAACCTCACATTTTTTGCACCATCTTATTGCCCCATCCTGTGCACCCTTAAGTTGGCAATGACGTTTGCGTCCTCTCGGGTCTGACACCTGCTAGGTCAAATGCTTGAAGACGGTTTTCAATAAATCGGCTTGATTGAAAGGCTTAGTCAGGTAGCCGGATGCACCCACTAACTTTGCCTTCGCCCGATCAATGAAGCCAGTATGCCCGGTCACCATAATGATAGGAATTGTTTTACTAGTCGGATGTCGCCGAAGTAACGAACACAATTCATAACCATCGAGGTTGGGCATTCCAACATCTAACAAAATTAAATCAGGTTTGCTGCGCACCACCTGCATCAGTGCTTTAACGGGATCATTGATCATGATCACCGAAAAATTTTGATCATCGAGAAAACAATTAATGGCCTGAAGTACTGTGGGGCTATCGTCAATACAGACGATCGTGTAGTGGTCTTTGGCGAGTGGTTGTTCTGCGTTCTGGGGCGGCTCAGCCACCGAACGAGTAGCGGAAAGAGGGGGATCAAGACTGAGCTGAGGCAGGCGTAGGGCAGTCGGGGTCGCAGAAGCGTTGGAAACCTGAGAGTAGCGCTGGCGAATCTGGGATTGGCAATGTTCTACCAGCGTCTTAAGTTCTAGTTGACCAAAGCTGGGGGCTTGGGCAAGCACGTCACTATCGATCGGGAGAAAACGACCGGCCTTAATTTCTAGGAACCCTTCTAGGACTTCCTTCGCTAAATTCTCGATGAGCACGATCGCATCCGCTGGCAGGAGATAACCTTGGTCAACGAGCCAGCAAATCGCCCGATAATCTGGTTCAACATTCGCCTGGTTCCGAACGCTATGTTCAAAGCGAGACCGAGCTTCTTCTCGAATTGCAGCCGTCAAACTAGGAAGCTGCATCGCCAACTGTTCTAGATGGCGCTCTAACCGGCCAAAGGGATCCACTAGATTCGTGGCATAGGTTAATTGCCCACGATCGAGGTAGATTGACCAAACAGTGGCTTCACTCGTCACTTGCAGACGTCCCGTCGTTTGGCGACTACTCAACTGAGCCAACAGATTTAAAGGATGTAGCCGTTCAAATGAGCGATAGCTAACGGAAGACAGTGTATTCATGCCGCGTTCTCTCATTCCTCATAATTTGGTCAACAAAAATCACCGAATAGCAGTGATATAGATGCCAAAATCCCACCAGTAAATTACTAGAGTTGATACTCAAAAATCATAAAAATTACGAATTAAACATCGCTGTTACCCCAACAAAAGCCACAAACGTATCATCTTTATCATCAAACTACGTAGTATTTGACAAAAGACTGTAGGAATTGCTGGGAACAACTGGCAAAGTTATAGATCGTTCATTTTTAAGATTAGCCAATGTCAATGATCAACCGCTGTTCATGAATAATCACTCGATGACGATTTTAGGAACATTTGACTAATTCACATATTGCACGATCGACGAATTGATACTAGAGATCAGTTCCATGCCACTGAATTGAACAACCTAATTAGACTTATGTATTAGACTGCTCAACTGTTGTGCAAATCCTGTGGAGTTTTTAAGTCGAAGGACTGAAAAACACACTTGAGAATATCTACAGGATGCATTTTCTCTAGTACTCACTATCGCTCCAACTGACTTAAATCAATACTTACAACGGTGATGGCACAGGATTAGAACAAGGCTATGAAGTTTTTTCAATCTCCATAGAAAATCTGTCCTCACAGTGACCTCACAGTATGCAGTTTGATTTGGCACCAAAATCTTGATCGATGGGTTATCCAATTCAACTGAACTGAAAATATTCAATTCGGCGCATGGGATATCTGCAATATCCCTTTTCAAAAGGACGATTAACTGAAATAGACTGAATAAGATAACACCATTTTGTATCCTAGAAGACAACAGGTTCCATCATGGTGAAAAAGACACAACATACATAGGATTGCTTTGGGATAGCTAATCTTGAAAGTTGTTTGACTCAAAAACTTCTGACGCAAAAACTTTCAACTCAACCAACAACTCAACCCATCATGACTCGCCATCCTGCAAATGTCTAAACACCAAAGTATCCAAACACCAAAGCATCCAAATACCAAAGCATCCAAACACGAATGACCGAATCTTGAAGACCCAAATTGAATGACCGAACCTTAGTCCCCCCAGCCCATCCAGCAATGAAAGTGTTTTATCAGCATCATGCTTTTTACTGAATTTCAGTAAAGCTCCTATTGTCACTGCTAGCTTAATAGTTTAAGTGGGAAAAAAGCAAGATCTCACCTTAGGAAGATGCTTCATAAAAAAAAGACAATCTTTTTTAGACTTTCAGGGGAGGAATAAACCAGCCCAGCGGGATCAACTCTTTCTAAAAGCCTATATACCTTGATAGAGCAGTCTCAATCTCGTGATTGGGAAAGAATTGATAGAAAATTCCCCCGAAGAATTTTATTTACTGGGACTTCAACATTCATCGGGTTTGTAAGCAAAGAGCGATATAAATTAATTTTTCTTAATATTTTTTCAATTTGCGTTTTGCTTGACATTCCCACGTTGTAGGCTCAAATACTTTGCATGTTCACCTTTACAGGAACCCTATTCCCCTTCCAAAATCTTGAAACAATAGCGTTTGTTAGCCAGTCGTGTTTGTCAGCCAGTCGTGTTTGTCGATCGCGTTTGCTGGCCAATAGCATTTGCTAGTAGTATCTGCCCAAAAACGATTTCCGTAGAAGAACACCTTTCTAAAATTAACCTGTGCTAACTAACCTGTGCTAACTAATATTATTAATTATTAACTAATATAGGCATTGCTAACTAACACTATCAACTCACACTGCTAATTAAAAGAGGCGCTGCTAATTGTAAGGATAATTTTCCCAACTTAGCAACGCCCTATTGTGTATTTAACTGTCTTTAATGAATTGAGGCATCAATGGAGTGAGGCATCAGTTCTCACTTGCATTTCCAGATCATGGGACATCGGTTTACCGATTCATTGGGTTACCGATTCATTGGCTTACCGATTGATTGAGTTAACCCTATGCCAAGATACGCCTCAATACCTCAATACATCTAGGCCGCACTGGCCCAGTCCTTAGCCCAGTTCAATGTCTTGTGCACTTCGTCCAACGTAGCAGCCTCGCAGTACAAGCGCAGCACCGGCTCAGTGCCACTAAATCGAATTAATAGCCAACTATGATCTGCAAGCCGAAACTTGTAACCATCATCGGTTTGGCAGCTTGCAACTGCTTTGCCAGCGATCGTTTGTAAGGGAGAATTTTGCAACTGTGCTAGTAGGCGATCGCGCACATCCAAACTCGCTAAGGGTAAGTCAATGCGATCGTAGGCTGCATCAAATCCTGTTTTCTCCTGTAATTGACGATACAGGTCACTCAAATCACACCCGGTTTGTACCACCGTTTCCAGGACATACAAAGCTGAGAGCAGCGCATCCCGTTCAGGAATATGGTGTCCGTAGCCAATTCCGCCGGATTCTTCGCCCCCTAGCAGTGCTTGGGCTTCCAACATACGATCGGCAATGTATTTATACCCGATCGGCGTTTCAAACACCGGCAGGTTAAATAAGGCCGCCGCTCTGGGAATCAAGTCAGACCCGCTCACGGTTTTAACGACTTCCCCCGTTTTACCCTTACGGGTAGCCATATGTTCAATCAGGATAGGAATCAGCACCTGGGAGCTAAGAAATTTTCCCGCGCCATCCACCGCAGCAATGCGATCGCAGTCTCCGTCAAAGACCAAGCCCACTTTAACGCCATTGGGAACCACATCGTCCCTTAATCGCTGCATCAAGGTCGTCAAATATTTCGGTAACGGTTCCGGCGCACCGCCCTCAAACAGCGGATCCCGATCGGAGTTGAGTTCCTCCACGTCAATCCCCAAAATCTGACTGACTCCCGTGGACGAAGCCCCATGCATCGCATCGACTAAGACCTTCAATTTGCCCTGCTGAATGGCCGATCGAATGGCCTCAATATCCACTAATTGTCGGAGTCCCTCACAGTAGCCCGTCCAAGGGTTAAAAGATTGGAGGGTACCCGGTGTACTGGCGGGAGCGGGCTGGGAGCCTGCATTTAAGAGTGCTTCAATTTTCTGGGTCACTTCCGGCGGCACCGATCCCCCAAAGGCACTTTTCACCTTCAGGCCAGAATAGCTACCGGGGTTGTGACTCGCGGTAATCACGATCGCCCCTAGGGCATTCATCTGCTTAGCAGCCCAGCTAAAGGCCGGGGTAGGGGCATAACATTCGGATAGCAAAACATCAAAGCCAATGGCTTGAACGGTATTTGCCACCGTTTCTGCAAATTGTTCTGACAGGAAGCGGCGATCGTACCCCACCACGACAGTATTACTACCCGTGGTTGGCCCGTAGACTTCCTTGAGGATTTGCGCTGCTAGAGGGGCCACCCGCGCCACCCGCTCAAACGTAAAGTCGGCGGCAATGACCCCGCGCCAACCGTCCGTTCCAAACTTAATGGGGTGGATCGTTGGGACATTTAAGCCAGTTTGAGCCATAGGTCAGGAACCTCACAAATATACTTTTTTCAGATAATTCATGCACCTGAACTAGTGTATCCGTGAGGTCTGGGCTTCGGCTAGGGCTTGATAAACTCTTGACGGAGAGTTCTAGGCTTATTCTTCGCTCCCCTTGGCCGTATGGCCCAAGCCAGAATAAACCACGCCCTGTTGCATATCTAGGGTGACGATTTCCCCGTCCCGAATAACAGACGTGGCATCTTTGACCCCGACAATCACGGGAACACCCAGCCGCAGACCGATCGTAGCCGCATGGCCCGTCACATTGCCGTCTTCAATCACAACACCGCCTGCCCGCCGGATGGCATCCACGTAATTGGCAGACGTGCTAGAAGCAACCAGAATATCCCCGGCTTCAAAATGGGTGAGGGCTTTCTCGTTGTACATGATGCGGGCGCGTCCACTGACGGACTTTTCCCCGATCGCCACACCCTTGCCCCGCACTGCCGTCACCACTTCCACCTTAATTAAGTCTGTGGATCCGGCTACACCCTTCAGTGTTCCGGCGGTGAGCACGACGAGATCCCCCGCCGCCAACATACTGCGTTCTTGAGCTAAGTTAATCGCAGCTTCAAAGGTTTCGGAGGTCGTATCTAGTTCCAGCATCAGCAAGGGTTTGACCCCCCAAACTAACTGCAACTGCCGCGCCACATCCATGTGGGGGGTAATAGCCAAAATGGGGGTTCTCGGGCGGAACTTGGAGACGTTCCGGGCCGTTGCTCCTGTTTTGGTCAAGGTCATGATAGCGGCGGCATTGAGTTGTTCTGCAATGCGTCCCACCGCCTTACTGATGGCATTAGTAATGGACTTGCCAGCATCTTCCTTGATCCGGTTGGCCTTTTCCCGTTCGGTGCGGATAGCAATTTGCGCCATGGTGGCCACGGCTTCCACGGGATACTTCCCAACGGCGGTTTCGTTGGACAGCATGACGGCATCGGTGCCATCCAAAATTGCGTTGGCGATATCCGAAACCTCTGCTCGGGTAGGCCGGGGATTGTTCACCATGCTGTCCAGCATTTGGGTGGCGGTGATGATGGGAATCCCTAGGCGATTAGCGGTGGCAATCAGGCGTTTTTGCAGAATTGGCACATCTTCGGCGGGTAGTTCTACCCCCAGGTCTCCCCGCGCCACCATCACGCCATCGGACAGCGACAGAATTTCTTCCATCTGCTCGATCGCTTCGTGCTTCTCAATCTTGACAACCACGGGGGTACTTTTTCCTGCGTTGGAGATCATTTCCTTGATCTCCTTCACATCTTCGGGGTTACGGACAAAGCTGAGGGCGACCCAGTCCACACCGTTGTCTAACCCGAACAGTAAATCCTTGCGATCCTTATCCGTCAGCGCCTTAATGGACAGGTATACGCCGGGGAAGTTGACCCCTTTGCTGTTGGACAGGACACCGCCGACCACAACCCGGCAGTGCAATTCCCCTGCGGTCTTATCAATCCGTTCCACCGTCATTTCGACTTTGCCATCATCCAATAGAATGGTGGCCCCTTCTGGCACTTCCTCGGCCAAGGGTTCATAGGTGATGGAACTCATGGCTTGAGTGCCGGGGATTTGTTTGCTCGTCAAGATGAAGGGATCCCCTTTTTTGAGGGTGATGGATCCGTCTTCAAATTTACCCAGGCGAATCTTGGGGCCTTGTAAATCCTGCAAAATCCCCACGGGATAGTTAAGTTCGTTGGAAACTTGGCGAATCACACGAATGCTGCGCAGATGGTCATCGTGGGTACCGTGGGAGAAGTTCAGCCGAAAGGTGGTCGCTCCGGCTTTGATCAACTCCCGTAGAACCTCCGGGCTGCTGGTAGCGGGGCCGATCGTCGCGACAATTTTGGTTCTACGGCGAGAAGGTTGGAACGTCATGAACAAATACTCAACGACTGAACAGGTTCGATCGAATTTAGTGAAAGCATATGGGATAGTACCACGGAAGGGGAAACCAAAGAAAAAACCCTGCCCCAATCTGGGACAGGGAACTCACCAACCTAGCTGCAAACCTGCGGCTACAGGAAGCTAAGAAGCTAAAAAATTGAGGCGCAAAGTTGAGGCGCAAAGTTGAGACTAAAAAATTGTTATGACGCCTCTAGAGACAACTTTCATGGATCCAATCACAATTAACGGAAAATTCTAGGATTCAGTTTGAGCCCAGAACGGGGTTTTTTCGGCGCAGAGGTCGAGGGTTTCGCCGCTGGGGTCGGCAGATTGACGCCATTGCTGAGCTTGGCTCCGGTACCGCCATCGGCTTTATCCAAGAAAGGTCGCAGGTTGATGCCAGCATTCTTGGACGCTGGGGTAGCGTTGCCCGTGGCAGTCTCCGCAGTTTTACCCACACCGGGAATCCCCAATAGATCTCCCAGTTGGTTCAGGATATCGCCGCCATTCTTTTTGGATCCGTAGGTTAACACCCCTTGGGTCATTTCACCACTATCTGCGATCGCCAGATTTTGGAAAACGCGATCGCGGGTCGCGATCGGATCCTGGCCATTGGGAACCGTCAGAACAATTCGGCAGGCCGGTACTTTCTCAGTGGTGACGCAGATGGTGTTATAGCCGTTTTCCACTGCCGTCATCATTTCCGTCAGGCCATCGGGGCGGTAGGACTCCAAGCGTCGCGCAATCTCAGCACAGCGGCGATCGCTGCTCCAGCCACCCCCCATCTGGCTCGGAACAGCCCAAGGAAACATTTTCGTAGGCTGACTTTCCGGCATGTAGACAACCGTTTGTTGGCCATTGAGGGTCTGGCAGGCAAACCGGACACCCGTGAGGGGAATATTGGTGCTGGGCGTTGTGGCTGTGGGGGTAGTTGATGAGGGCGTGCTGCTGCTGGGGGTGGAAACCGTTTCCGTGGGCACAGTGACATCGCCCGTAGAGCGCAGGCTAGACCGAGGAGTCGTTTGCGCCTGCGCCATGCCACTGGTGAAGAGAAGCGTTGCGATCGCGGCACTGCTACCCCGTAGGAGTAACTGACCGAGGGCCAATTGACTGAGTCCTAACTGACTGAACCGGAAACCAGAGAGAAGTCGTGCCATGGGAGTCAATCCTTAATCCAGAAAGGTGTGAGTTGCGAAGACAGTTTTGAACAGGTTTCAACAAACGATGGAAACTCAAGAGCACCAAGTGAGAGAAGTAATTGAGAGAAGTGATTGAGAGAAATCATCGAGACAAGTACTGTTCGATCTCAAGGCTTAGGAGTCAATGCTTGGGGGCATGAACTGGAGAAATTGGGTAACGTGTCTAACCCGTCTAACTACTGGCCTAAGACCCGAATCTTCCAGCAAAAGTTCCCAGCCACCCGTTCTCAGCCACCCGTTCTCAGCCATCCGTTCTCATGGACGCCCATTGATGCTGTATCTATATAGCTGTGTCGATGACAAGTATTTGATGTGTTCTAGTATTCCCTGGGTCTAGTAATCTCCTGACACCCACCGCTCTACACCAAGCAACCCAGGCCATTCCACCCATGGCCATAGCTTGGAGGACGCAACAGAGCTTGCCCAAGCAACTGGGATAACGCCCAATCTGATAACGACAAACGTAGCAAACACAAGCGCTTTGATGAGAAAAACTTACTAGTCTTTACTTAACTTCATGACATTCCGTATCGTGTATACTACCCGAGGGTGTGAGAAAGGAGAGAAAGCCTGATGGCGGCGGCAAAGCAGCCCCTAGCAGTTCCCCGCGAGCTAGTTGGTGCTCCCGGGCCGGGACAGTTCAATCCCAACTTATTTATGTTCATCGCTGCGGTGGCGATCGCCGCATTTTCAACATGGGGACATTTTGAACTCCATTGGGCTAGCTGGATAACGTTTTGCCTCAACTTTTTAGCGTTGCATTTGGTGGGAACGGTTATCCATGATGCCTGCCATGGGGTTGCCCACCGGAGCAAGGTCGTTAATGCGATCCTAGGCCATGGCAGTGCGTTCCTATTGTGGTTTTCGTTTCCAGTGTTCACGCGGGTGCACATGCAGCACCATGCCAATGTGAATGACCCCGATAATGACCCCGATCATATCGTCTCCACCATGGGGCCTTTGTGGTTGATCAATGCCCGGTTCATGTACCACGAGGTTTACTTCTTTCAGCGGAAACTCTGGAAAAAGTTTGAGCTTTACGAGTGGATCCTGGCGCGATCGAGTGCGGTTCTCCTCCTTTGGCTGGCCTACCACTTTGGGTTTATCCACTACATTTTCAATTTCTGGTTTACCCCGTTGGCCTTGGTGGGTCTAGAACTCGGATTATTTTTTGATTATTTGCCCCACCGTCCCTTTAAGGAGCGCGATCGCTGGCTCAATGCTCGGGTCTACCCCGGTCGCATCCTGAATTACCTCATTGGTGGGCAAAACTACCATCTCGTCCACCACCTCTGGCCAGCAGTACCTTGGTACAACTACGAAAAGGTTTACTTTGCCATGAAGCCTTTGTTGGATGAAAAAGGCTGTCATCAAACCCTTGGCATCTTCACAGAGGATCCACTGCATTTCATCTATGATGTGTTCATTGGGATTCGTCGCCATCGTCGCCCTGCTGAGGCGGCTGTCGTGTCCCCCGTAGAACCACTGCTAGATGTGATGACTGATCCGGTTGAGCCCGAATCCGCTGAACCCGAATCCTTAATGGCATCAGAACCTGCTCAATCGCTCTAGTCCTCAATCCCTCTTGGCAAAGGATTGAGCTAGGTCAGATAGCAAATCCAACTTTTGATTAAGGCTTTCTCTTGGGGAGGAAGCCTTTTTTGATTTGGAACTTTTTGGGAGAGGGTTCCATTTCTAGGCAGACTGGAAAAGATGGTTTAGTCAGTTTTTCTTATCTGTGCGAGTTATGGCTGTTGTTACTTCCAACGTGGCTACTTCAAATCCTCCCCCACTGAAATATGCCTATTTTCCCGGCTGTGTGGCCCAGGGAGCCTGTCGGGAACTCTACCAGTCCACAGCGCTATTGACCCAGGCATTGGGGATTGAGTTACTAGAGCTGAAAAAAGCTTCCTGTTGTGGCTCTGGCACCTTCAAAGAAGATTCCCAGTTGCTGGAGGATACCGTCAATGCGCGTAACATTGCCCTCGCGGAGGAATTAGGACTGCCTTTGCTGACCCATTGCAGTACCTGCCAGGGGGTGATTGGGCATGTGGATGATCGTCTCAAGCAAGCCCAGCAGTCAAACCCAGCTTATTTTGAGCAAGTCAATGGATTTCTCAAGAAAGAAGGGTGTTCTCCTTACCAAGGCACCAGCGCCGTCCGGCATTTACTCTGGGTCATGGTGGCGGACTATGGCGTTGAAGCTATCAAACAGCGAGTGAAACGCCAGCTGTCAGGGCTGAAATGTGCCGCGTTTTATGGCTGCTATCTTCTGCGGGGACAGGACAACCCCTACGATGATCCAGTCAATCCAAAATCCATGGAAACCCTGTTTACAGCAGTTGGTGCGGATCCAATTTACTACTCAGGTCGAACGCAATGCTGTGGTTGGCCCATTTCTAGCTACGCCACGGAACAATCATTTCAAATGGCAGGCGGGCACTTACAGGCCGCGATCGCGTCGGGTGCTGATTGCATTGTTACGCCCTGCCCACTCTGTCACATGCAGTTAGACTCCCGCCAACCAGAAATTGAAAAGGTCACGGGACAGTCACTCAAACTGCCGATTTTGCACCTTCCCCAGTTGATTGCCTTGGCCTTGGGGATTGCACCGCAGGATCTGGGCCTCGATCGGCATGTTGTCTCTACCCAACCAGTTTTGGATAAACTTGCGCGGCTTTCATAACACGGCTCTAATACAGCCCTAACAAGTTGCTGTAACAAGTTGCTGTAACAAGTTGCTGTAACAAGCGGCTGTAACAACCTGTCTCCAACGCTCCAGCAGCCCAGTCCCCCAATGCTTTCGGCAACTCAACAGTGCGGGGTCGTTCAGTTCAGTTATTACGTTCTGCAAAGTTTTGCAACCACTTCGCAGGCACAGGAAACGCCCTGGAGTACACTAGGCAATGATTCTGAGGTTTGGTAGATTTTTCTACGAAATCGACGGACTGCAGATATTGCAAACGCACTAATCTGGAGCCTTTCATAACATGTCTCATACAGTCAAAATCTACGACACCTGCATCGGATGCACCCAGTGCGTTCGGGCATGCCCTACCGACGTTCTAGAGATGGTTCCCTGGGATGGTTGTCGGGCAGGCCAAATTGCCTCGTCTCCTCGGACGGAAGATTGTGTCGGCTGCAAACGTTGCGAAACGGCTTGCCCTACCGACTTCCTCAGCATTCGGGTTTACCTCGGTGCAGAGACGACCCGCAGCATGGGTCTAGCGTACTAAGAACATCTTATACGCAATTACTTTTCATTCATGTGGGTTCAACAGTGGGGCAAATCTTTGCCCCTTTTTTATTGCTTACTTGCGTAGGGCTTGTCTTCTTGAAGACCCTGACCTTGAAGATCCTGACAATGATTAGTTTTTCGTATTGATTCAAGCAAGTTGATAGAGGAAAGCCTAGTTTTTGGATCCTTACAGCTGGCTTAACCTCAGCATTAAGTGCGATCGCAAGTGTCGGTTCTTCCGTACATTTACTAGATCTGATTCAGGGTAGATGCTTTTAGGTCTAGCTTGGGTTCTAGCTTTATCGTGAGTTCATATTGCTGGAAGACTGATTCCTAGGTATCTGTGCCGAAAGTAACACCCCTCTAGCCAGCATAAATTCATGGATAACCGGAGTTACGGCGACCAAGAGTTTATTCAAGCTTTACAGACGACTCAGTGGGAGTACGCTACGATAACCACTATCAGGTGTTTTCAACGTCTAAAGATTCTAAAACTGCTCCGTTAGATTTGGTAGGTTGCATATTTCCCCAGATCTGAGAGCTAAGAGTTTTTACGATCTGCTGCCGTAGATTTTCAAGGCTGGTTTTCATTCTGGAATAAATTATCCAAGTTTTTCGGGATTAAACCTGGAAATACTGAAGCTATCAGTCTTGCGGCAGGTAATGAGTAAAGTTTACTGGTCTGATGTTGTGATCTTGAACTAACGGATCAACACATAGGCAGGGAATGGTTTTAGGGCTGTGAAGGATGGGGTTATATAAATGCTAAATAATTCGATCGAAACTCAAAACGTAATTGGTTTACCTGTCACGGCCCTGCCGTTTGAAGCCCAAATTAATTGGATTATGAAATGGGGACGCGCCCATCTCAGCAAAGTAGTGTGTGTCGCAAATGTGCACATGCTGACCGAAGCTTCGTGGGATGCCCGACTGTCCTCAGTCTTGCAAACGGCTGATTTAGTCACCCCCGATGGCATGCCCTTGGTGTGGATGTTGCGCCTCCTGACGGGTCGGTCACAAGATCGCGTTGCAGGGTTAGATATCATGCTGTCCGTCTGTCAGCAGGCTGAACGGGAGGGGTTACCTGTTTTCTTTGCTGGCTCAGATCAGCTGATTTTGGCAAAGATGCGTCGCAACCTCCAACGGGACTTTCCCAATCTCATCATTGCCGGGATGGAACCCCTGCCCTTTGGTTCGATTCCGCTGCCCCCAGAACAAGAGGCACCTGTCCTGAAAAAGATTCAAGAGAGTCGCGCAGGGATTGTCTTTGTTTCTCTAGGCTGTCCTAAGCAGGAACTCTGGATGGCGCAGCATCGCGAGGACATTCAAGGCGTTATGGTCGGTATCGGCGGTGTATTTCCCGTCTATGCAGGCTTACACAAACGTGCACCTAGGGTCATTCGGGAAATTGGTCTAGAGTGGCTCTATCGGCTTTTGCAGGAACCTCGCCGTCTTTGGAAACGCTACTATCGTACAATTCCGCCATTTCTTTGGATGGCTGCGAAGCAACTTTGGCAGACGGCTCGTCATCCAGGCCATTCCGTCGAGCTGGTGGAAGGCTCGGCCTTTGTGGAATCTAAATCGACTTTGGAACAACTCACATCGAGTCATCATAAATAGTTTAGATCGCACACATATAGCAAATATAAACATATAACAAATATATGGTTACGAAAAATAGTTGTGATTGGATTCATAATTCATAGAAACAGGTATCGCTGAATCAACCTAATTATTTATTCTGAGAGTTTTGACAACACCATCTCTGCTGTCAACGAAGTATACTAGAAAGACTATCCTTAAACTATTGTTGCAACGGTCTTGGCAAACCGTTCCGACAAAGAACGCAGAGCAACACTCTAATAAATTGATTACTTACATGCTCGTTAACGTTCAGGCAAAGCATGGCAGGCCATAATAAGCACGGCTACCATGCCTATTATGGCTACAGCATAAGTTATTACTACAGCGCAAGCTAATGCGATAAGTTCAAGCAAACTATTCTAGCGTTGCGCTTGTCGATAGATAGTCATCAGCTGTTCATAGTTAGCTTCCGGCGTATAGAGCGCTTTGTATTGCTGTTGAGCGTGGGTTCCGAGAACCTGTAATTCCTTAGCATGACTGTTAGCCCACTGTAATTTTTGGGCGAGACTCTCCACATCTCGGGGAATAAAGTGAAGTCCTGTTTCACTATCCCTAACAATTTCAGCCATACTGCCAAAGCTAGGAACAATCACTGGCAAACCGCAGGCAAAGGCTTCGGAGATCGTTAGTGGAAACCCTTCATACCAAATCGACGGAAAGACTAATACCTGAGCCTGTCGCATCAGCTTAAGAACCGTATCTTTGTCTCGGCGGCCCAGCAGTTGAATACGATCGTCCAGTCGGTCTTGCTGGATTTGAGATTGCAGGTGATCGCGCAGGGGGCCATCTCCCACAATCTTTAAGGGGAGATCGAGACCATATCGTTGATAAGCTTCAAGCAGAAGCGCAACCCCTTTTTCCTCTGACAATCGACCGACAAATAGAGCATAGGACTGCCGATCAACGGGTAAACTGGGTGGGACAAATACAAAATTCGGCTTGACATGAATTCGATCACCGGGTAAGCCACCTTGTATCAGTTTTTGCCGTTGGAATTGGGTGAGGGCAATGTAACCATTCACCCGATCGTGCCAAGTGTTGCGCCATTGATGCCAACTCAGCATCGCTGCGACGATCGCTGTTTGAGCCTTGGAGTCACGGTAGCAACCGTACTGCACTCCCGGCGCTGCAAAGGATCGACCTACACAAGCTTCACAGATTTCGTTCTCACGAAACAGCATTGCCTTCGGACAAATCAACCGATAGTTGTGCAAAGTTTGAATCACAGGAATACCGCGATCGTGACAAGCATCGTAGATCGAAGGAGATAGTAGCGGAAAAAAATTATGAACATGGACGATGTCGGGTTGAAATTGCGCCAATCGATCGCAGAGAAGACGTTTGGCAGTCCAGGAATAAATTGCCTGTGGAGCCGCCAGAACTTTGCTCCAGGAATTGCGCAGATCATCGTTACTGACTTCGAGAAGCTCAACAGAGTGACCATATTGCCTCAAGAGTGCCTGCTCTGATTGAACAACACCTTCCTCTCCTCCAACAATTTGGTAGCGATTGTGCAACTGTAGAATTCGCATAGCTTAGTTAGGAGGCGTTTCAAGGGGCACGAAAGTCTCATCAACAGCTCTAAGCTAACATACCCCTTTCAAATTACTGTTGCCAAGCGATAATAAGTTTGTCAAGTTTATTTAAACTCTGGATAGGAGCTGGAATGACCGATCGCCCCTTTGCCGAAATTCTGCACCAAGCCGAAATTCTGCACCAAGTTGCAACACCAGCGAGTTCGGGCAATCGGCCTGCCACCCAAGCCGTAGTTGAGGCCCTTTTACAGGCCGAAAAGGAGACCCAGCAGACGCGAATGCTATACCCCATCACCGATTTGGTTGGAAAATGGCGGTTGTGTTTTGCAACCGGAACCAAGCGAGTCCGGCGACGGGCAGGCATCGTCTTAGGGCCAGGATTTTATCTGCCTCAATGGGTTCCGGCTTATCTGGAATTTGCTCCTGTTTCTCAAGCACTCCAGTCTGGAACAGCCCCGGAACCTACTCCAGAGTTAATTTCCCCTGCGTTAATTTCCCCTGCAAATGCCAATTTGGGCCAGAATTTAACGATCGCGAATCAACTGCAAGTGGGACTCGTTACCTTACGCTTAACCGGCCCCGCCCGCTATCTCGGCAAGAAAAATTTGCTGGCCTTTGATTTTCTCCATTTGCAAGTTCAGGTGCTGGGCAAAACGCTGTATGACGGAAAATTTCCGGCTCCCCAACGGGCCAAACCCTTTGAGCAACTGCCGATCGGCCAGTTACCCTTTTTTGCCTTTTTTACCGTCACCGATCGCTACATTGCCGCACGGGGCCGGGGGGGTGGCCTAGCCCTGTGGGTGCGATCGGGTGAACCAGCGGAAAACGCCTAGGCTGTGTCCAAACTTAGAACTCATCCTCCCCTTCGCCATAAGGCACGATGGGCAGAATCAAATCCGTCACCTTTTCACCCTTGGCGATTTTGAAGGGTTTTTCGCCTTTATCCATGCGCGTACCCAACAGCACCGCTTCCACCGGCAGCTTGGCCACGCAAGTATCACTCATGAGCGCCAGGGTGTGAGTACCAGGAAAGGCGACGGTCATCCCCATCAGGACGTCGGATTTATTCGTGAATTGGAAGACATTCTGACCCAGTTCCCCAGGGGCACAGAGCTTGAGGGCTCCAACGGTCATCCGTTTCGCATAGCCCTGCTCCGACACCATAAGAAAATCGTCTTCATAGCCTGCGATCGCCCAACCCACAAAGCGCTCTAGCTTCAACAGCTTAGTGACTTGGGTCCCTACCGAAGTACGGTTGGCGATCGGGAAGGTTTCTTCATTCACCTCAATCCGCACCACTCGCCCCAAACTGGTACAGACCACCACCTGATCGCCTTCTTCAACAAATCCCGCCAAGAGAACGGAGTCATCGTCCTTGAGCTTGGTGGCAATCAGTCCACGATTGGTCATGTCTTGGAATTCCGTTAAGGCAATGCGTTTCATTTTGCCTTGAGCCGTCAACAGCAGCAGAGCTTGGCTGTCCAAATCCTCTGGCAAAAAGAAGGTGCTGACGATCGCGCGGGTATCGGCTCCGACCCCGGCATTGGCTGGTAACAACGTCACCAACGGCACACCCTTGGTACGAGCTGCCGCTTGGGGAATGTCCCGCACGCTCAGCGGAAAGGCTTTGCCGCTCCGGGTCAAGACCACTAACGTTTCGGCAGTGGTTGTGAATTCCGTCTGAATGACCACGTCATCCAATTCTTCTAAAACGGGCTTATCAAGATCCTCCGTTTTTCGTTGTTGCCGTTGATAGGTTTTGGGACTGACACGACGGATATAGCCCTTTTGCGTGAGCTCGATCACGGTCTCTTGATCGTCTTCTACGGCGAATAATTCGACTTCTTCGATCGCTGGTTTAGGCGAAGCTTTGCGACCTTTTTCGGCCTTGGGTGCACTGACGGCAGCTTCAGTGGCGTCCGCATTTTTTGGGAGTGCACTGGCGCGTTTGGCCAATGGTTTGGAGGATTCCAGGGGCGCAGTGGGGGAAGCCCCCAGGTCTAGAATGCGAGTTTTCCGGGCATCCCCAAATTGCTTTTTCAAATGGCGCAATTCTTTTTTCAGCGCTTTCAGTAATTCCCGCCGATCGCTCAACAGTTTTTTCAAGTCGGCAATCTTCGTGGTTAACTCCTCAAACTCCGTTTGCAAATTCTGGTGTTCCAACCCAGTTAAACGACGCAGGGGCATCCCTAAAATCGCATCGGCTTGGCGATCGCTAAAGTCAAACTGATTTTGCAATTCCACCTTGGCACTGGTTCCATCGGGGGCGTTACGCAGGATGTCAATCACATCATCTAGATTGGCCAACGCTTCCAACCAACCCTCCACGAGGTGAATTCGGTTTTCGTGCTGGGTCAGTTCATGGCCATAGCGCCGGGTCAGGGTTTCTTCCCGGAAGGTGAGAAATTCCTGGAGCAATTCCCGCAGGGTCATCTGGCGGGGTTGGGCCTGGGAGAGGGCCAACATGATCGTTCCGAAATTACTTTGCAGCGCCGTTTGCTTGTACAGTGCCTGCAAAATATGATTGGGGTTCGTATCGCGCTTCAGTTCAATGACGACCCGAATGCCTTCCCGATCGCTCTCGTCGCGAATATCGGAAATTCCCTCTAGCTTGCCGCCATTCACCAATTCCGCAATTTTTTCGATCAGCGAAGCTTTATTGACCTGGTAGGGCAGTTCCGTAATGACGATCGCCGATCGGCGGTGTTTCCCTTTGCCGACATGGATCTCCTCAATATCCGTCACCCCCCGGATGGGAATGCTCCCCCGTCCGGTTAAGTAGGCCTCCCGAATCCCTTCGGTGCCAACAATTTCGCCCCCCGTGGGAAAATCGGGGCCAGGAATAATTTCCAGGAGCTTTTCGTCCGCCAGATTGGGATTATCAATCAGCGCAATCAAGCCATCCACCACCTCGCCCAGGTTGTGGGGCGGAATATTCGTTGCCATCCCCACGGCAATCCCTGAGGATCCATTCAGCAGCAAGAAGGGCAATTGTGCCGGGAGAACCGTGGGCTCCTGCTGGGAGTTATCGAAGTTGCCGATAAATTCCACGGTGGAATCACCAATTTCCGTCAGCATGGACTCATTGCTGATCGGAGACAAGCGGGTTTCGGTGTACCGCATCGCAGCGGGCGGATCGTTGTCCACAGACCCGAAGTTGCCATGGCCTGCCAGTAGGGGATAGCGGCTGGAAAAGTCCTGCACCATCCGCACCAGGGCGTCATAGACCGCCTGATCCCCATGGGGGTGGTATTTACCCAGTACATCCCCCA
Organism: Alkalinema sp. FACHB-956; assembly: GCF_014697025.1. Taxonomy (NCBI): domain Bacteria; kingdom Bacillati; phylum Cyanobacteriota; class Cyanophyceae; order Leptolyngbyales; family Leptolyngbyaceae; genus Alkalinema; species Alkalinema sp. FACHB-956. The sequence continues at coordinate 107,147 of NZ_JACJRC010000013.1, forward strand.
CCACACGGGCGCATTTCCGGAAGGGGCGATCGGGCGTCAACCCCAGTTCATGCATCGCGTAGAGAATCCGACGGTGCACAGGTTTTAGGCCATCGCGCACGTCGGGCAGGGCACGCCCCACAATCACGCTCATGGCGTATTCCAAGTAGGACTGCTGCATTTCCGTATGCAGCGCGGTGGAGATCACCTGTCCTGTTTGGAGAATATCTAACTGCTTAGCCATGGACGGGGGTTCCTGTGAAATTTCGCGAAAGGTGGAGAAGATGAATAGGAGTGCTCGTACCCACTCTTAACATAGTTTGGGAAAGGTAGGATTTGAGAAGAGAGATTTTTAGACCGTCTCAGTAAAAACCCGATTGTGGATTTTGCTGAATTGAATCATAGATGGAAAAGTTTGAATGAATTTTTATCCAGTAAGCTGTATGGCAGTTTGATTAGATGAGAGTCTAGGGTTTGACTTGATCCTTTGGCAAGCCTGCTGGGAGTAGAGGCTGCTGATAGGACGATGGACAAACTGTAGATGCTAATCGAATCGGGGGCCCAGGATCTAGGTGATAGGGATGAGAACTGTTTTATTAGTGGAAGATGACCCGATTAATGCACGGGTTTTTTCAAAAATCCTCACCAAACGGGGAGGATTGGCGGTCAAGCACACCGAAAATGTGGAAGAAGTTTTACAAATCACGCAAGCCAAGCAAGCAGACATTGTTCTGATGGATGTTTCGTTGTCCCGCAGCATGTATCAGGGCAAATCCGTCGATGGGATCCGGCTGACCCAAATGCTGAAGGATAATCCTGACACGGCTCACCTCCCTGTCATTCTAGTCACGGCCCACGCCATGGATGGCGATCGGGAAACCTTTCTAGCAAAAAGTGGGGCAGATGGCTACATTTCTAAGCCAGTGATTGACCACGAGGCCTTTGTGAATCAGATTTTGGCATTGCTGCCGGAGAATTAGCGATCGGGCTCGCGATCGAGGCGCAAATCTGTGCATAATTTCATCATTGCTTAAAACAGTATCGTACATTTGTACTACTATAAGTCCAATTTGGCAAGAAGTTTGGCAAGATGAAATTTCAGCGATCGCCTTTAATTCTACTGCTGGTTGCAACACTTCTAGGAATCGGCGTGTATGTGGTGGAAGGTCGTAAATCAACGCCCCCAGCCACGGAGACGGCGGGCAGTCAGCCAATTTTTAATTTTCAGGAAGCGGATATTCGTGCATTCACGCTGAAAACCTGGGTCAATACGCTCGTGTTTGAAAAGCAGGGGAACCAATGGCAAATGCTTGCGCCGGAAAAAACACCTGCCAGTGAGGCCGCGATCGCCTTTTTGACCAATTTACTCGCCACCGGCCAATCGGAACGATCGCTACCCACTGCTGCCGATCGGCGGGCGGAATTTGGGTTAGAGCCCCCCCTCGCAACGGTGGAAGTAAAGTTAGCCGATCAAAAAGTGCATACCTTGATCCTGGGCAAGCCCAACTTTAATCGCACGGCTTTGTATGCGATCGTCGATCCACCGGCTGATCCCAAGGCAGAACTCACGGTGCTGCTCGTCCCGACGACGTTTGAGAGTGCGGTCACCCGGCCCCTCGCAGAATGGAAAGCCTCAGCACCCAAGGCCAGTCCATCCCCCTCTGTGTCCCCTAGTTCCAGGCCATCGGCCTCTGCCTCCCCCAGTCCCGTTAGTTCCACTCCTGCATCTCCTGCCCCTGCGGAATCCACTTCACCTGCACCGACTCCTGCTACACCCCTCCCATCCCCCCAATAAGTTCGCGCCTCAATTCATTCCCAATTCTTAAAGTTTGCCCACCGCTTCAATCCCCACAGCGGAAATTCAGCCATTGTGTTGTTTTAATTTCTGTTTTGTCTTTGGTTTTTATGTCTATAGTGGAAGATTGAAGTTTTTGGTTCCATCCCATTCCACCCATGTCTCCCACTGCCACCTTGCTGCTGTCTTGTCCCGATCAGAAGGGTCTGGTCGCAAAATTAGCCAACTTCATTTACTCCAATGGCGGCAATATCATCCAGGCGGATCAGCATACGGACTTTTCGGCGGGGTTGTTTCTGACGCGGATCGAGTGGCAGTTGGAGGGATTCAACCTTCCCCGAGATGTGATTCACCCGGCCCTGGGTGCGATCGCGAATCCCCTGGGAGCGCACTGGGAAGTACATTTCTCCGATCGACGGCCTCGGATTGCCATTTGGGTCAGCAAGCAGGATCACTGTTTACTCGATCTGCTGTGGCGACACCAGGCTGGGGAACTGGATGCGGAAATTCCCGTGATGATTAGCAACCACGCGGATCTCGCACCGATCGCCCAGCAGTTTGGCATTGACTTCCACCCTCTGCCGATTACCCCGGATACCAAACTGGCCCAGGAAGCCAAACAACTGGAAATCCTTCAGCAATACCAGATTGATCTAGTCGTGTTGGCGAAATATATGCAGGTGTTGTCCTCGGATTTTGTCCAAAATTTTCCCCAGGTGATTAATATTCACCATTCCTTTTTACCAGCCTTTGCGGGGGCCAATCCCTACCAACGGGCCTACGATCGGGGGGTCAAAATCATCGGTGCAACAGCCCACTACGCCACACCGGATCTGGATGAGGGGCCGATTATTGAGCAGGACGTGATCCGAGTTAGCCACCGGGACAATGTGAAGGATTTAATTCGCAAAGGCAAGGATTTGGAGCGGATTGTCCTGGCGCGGGCAGTGCGGCTGCATTTGCAACACCGGGTGTTGGTCTACGGTAATCGGACAGTAGTGTTTGCGTAGTTTGCATAGTTTGCGTAGATAGTCATCCCCTGGAGTTGAACCATTTTCTCGACTGGCTGATGCGGTTACCCGAAGAGTGGGAAAAGCTGTTTCAGTCAGAGTTAAAGGCTTTTGAGGAGACACGACAAATGAAGTACATCACCACGATCGAACGCATGGCGGAAAAACGGGGTGAACGATCTTTCCTGATACGACTACTAAATCGCAAGTTTGGCTCCATCAACGATCTCCCCCTCGATCGTATCAACGCCCTATCGATGACCTATGGTCGGTCGTAGACCATCGAGCAACTCGAATCCCTCGGTGAAGCCTTGTTGGATTTTAGATCGATCGATGACCTCACCGCGTGGCTGGAAAATCAGGGATAGAGCCGATCTCCCAAGCAACTGGCCTAACGATCGAACAGATCCAGGAACTTCAGGCTCAAGCTGATCAGAATTAAGAACCGATCACGCTGCTCCGCTTCGACTCGATCGACGATCGGACCACCTGGTTAAATCATCAAGGGTCAGGGCCGATCGCGCTAAATTGCTCCAAAAGATATTACCGAAAAACAGGCGTAAAGCCCCCGGCTTCAGACGCGCGGCTTATATCCCCGCGTCTGACCAACGGGAGGAAGCCAACCAGATACTAGAGCGACAAACCCGCAAATCCACATTCTTATGATGAGCCTACTATCACAAGAGTAGGAGGAAACCCCCATGCTAGTGCTTGAGTTCAAAACCTACGGCAAGCCTGCACAGTTCAGAGTAGTTGATGAAGCCATCCGTGTGACTCAGTTCATTCAGAATAAATCAATTCGATTGTGGATGGATGGGCAGGCTAAATCCTGGGTTGAACTATCTCGCCACTGTTCGCTGCTGGCAAAAGAATTTAACTTTGCAAATCAGCTGAATTCAATGGCTCGACAAGCAGCAGCAGAACGAGCATGGGCAAGTATTTCCAAGTTCTACGACCATTGTAAAAAGAAAGTTCCTGGCAAGAAAGGATTCCCGACTTTTCAGAAAGATTGTCGCAGTGTGGAATACAAAACCTCTGGATGGAAACTCTCGGATGACCGCAAATCCATCACTTTTACTGATAAGTGTGGGATTGGTCGATTGAGAATGAAAGGGACTCGTGACCTGCATTTCTATCCAATCGACCAGATTAAACGGGTGCGGTTGGTGCGACGGGCCGATGGCTACTATGTGCAATTTTGCGTATCGGTAGACCGTGCTGAAAATGTTGAATCAACTGGGAAAGCAGTCGGATTAGATGTGGGATTGCAAGAGTTCTACACCGATTCCGATGGCGCGACGGTTGAAAATCCTCGGTTTCTACGCAAGGCGGCAAGAGTCTTGAAGCGTAGTCAGCGTAGAGTTTCCAAGAAAGTTAAAGGTTCAAGCAATCGGAGAAAAGCAAGACAGATTTTAGGTAAGCGTCATCTCAAAATAAGTAGGCAGCGTAAAGACCATGCCATTAAGTTGGCAAGGTGCGTAGTCACATCTAACGATGTTGTCGCCTACGAAGATTTGAGAATCAAAAATATGGTGCGAAATCATTGTCTTGCCAAATCGATTAACGATGCATCTTGGTATCAGTTCAGGTGCTGGGTGGAGTACTACGGCAAAGTATTTTCTAAAATCACGATTGCCGTTCCACCAGCCTATACCAGCCAAGAATGCTCTAACTGCGGCGTGATTGTGAAAAAGTCTCTATCCCAAAGAACCCACTCTTGCCAGTGTGGGTGTGAAATGGATAGAGACCACAACGCAGCTAGAAACATCCTGAGTCGGGGATTAGCTACCGTAGGGCATACGGGAAGCCTCATACTAGACATGGGAAACGCTTGGGGAGATGGAGCCTCTACTGTTGTTGGCAAAAGCCTGCTACAGCAAGCACTGTCGTAGAACCAAGAATCCCCTGGCTTCTAGCCACGGGGAGTGTCAAGTGTCTTGTCTTATAAATCTGCCATTACTTGCATCATAAAACCACTGACGCAGATAGTAATCACCCAACGCTCTATCATACTGCTCTCCCGCATACTGATACTTGTTAATCGCAGCTCCACTCTGAATGATGGTTTCACCAAATGCGTTATACCTAGGGGCATGTGTTGAATACCTATGGGTATCCATCAGCAACCGCGTACTGCCTAATTCATCCTTGTCATAGAAGTAGCGGGTGGTGGGTTACTGCTCAAGTCGTTGGGAGTGCCGTCATTGCTGCTGACAGCACTCTGACATCCGAGTTCGTTATGGCTTCTAGTACAATAGAACGCACTCTCTTGCAATCGGCTACAGTATGCGTCGTGATGCTATTTTTTATAAACTGTTCCAGCAGGCTCCCAATCTGCTTTTTGAGCTATTGGAAGCGGTGCCAGAAACTGCCTATTCTGTGATGCAGACACGGCGTGAACGCTATCGCTTTGAGTCGGTGGTGGTCAAAGAACCAACCTTTATGATTGATGGCGTGTTTTTGCCACCGGAAGAGCAACCACCAGGGGTGGTGTTTTTCGCTGAAGTGCAGATGCAACCGGATCAAGGGCTGTATGAGCGAATGTTTGCGGAGTCGATGGCCTATTTTTATCGCAATCGGGAGGCGTTCTCTGATTGGCAGGCCGTGGTGATTTATCCATCTCGATCAACGGAACAGAGCAAGATTTATCCCCATCGATCGCTGCTGAATGGTGGACAAGTGCATCGAATCTATCTCAATGAGTTGGGAGAAATCGATGCGTTGCCGTTAGGGGTGGCGGCAATGGTGCTGACGATCGTGGAGGAGACAGAAGCGCCAGATATCGCTAAAATGCTGCTCCAGCGGGCGAATCAAGAGATTATAGACTTGTCTGAAAAGCAAGCGATAATAGAGATGGTCAGTACGATCATCGCTTACATGTTTACCACGTTATCGAGACAGGAGATTGATGACATGCTGGGTACTAAAATGGAAGACGTTCGAGTATTTCGGGAAGCTAAAGAAGAAGGAGCAATCGGAGAAGCCAGATCGCTGCTCCTACGCCAACTAACCCGAAAAGTGGGCTCCATCAACGATCGTACCCTCGATCTCATCAATTCCCTATCGATCGAACAACTCGAATCCCTCGGTGAAGCACTACTAGATTTTGGATCGATCGATGACCTCTCTAATTGGTTAGAAAATCAGAACTAGATGCCGATCGCTCAAGCTACCGGACTCTCGATCGAAGAACTACAGAAACTTCAGACTCAAGCCGAACAGAATTAACGGTCGATCGCGCTCAATATGCTGCGAATGAATATGTCTCTAGTCCTCTTGAATCACTTCGGGAAAGGATAAATCGGCTAAAAACGACGAAATTCTTACACAGCTTGAGCTTTAGCATATGTAGTCTATTTCCAAGTTTTTAAACCATTTGACAATAATGCGTATATGCTGGACAGCTCATTGTCAAAAGCTTTCAGCTTTTAGAGTCGATTTTACTTGGCTTCAAGTGACTGAAGAGGGCTAGAGACGATCTCTGAAGTCACAGGGCTGATAGTGCTACCAAAATTGTAGTATCAAAACACACTACCGAAATTGAGTACCTCAATTTACCACCGCTGTACGGTTGACGGAAAAAGCGATCGCCGCTACATTGCTATAGTTAAGCAGCAATCGGACATTCAAACCCTGCTGCCGATACGCCCAAAAAACTAGCGCGATCGCAATGAGATTCCAGCCTCAGAACGATCGCTAAGCCCCCAAGCTGCTGATACCAGCATGGTTGCCTGGATTGCATTTTAGCACCCCAAGCCGCCCTGTTTCGCCATGTCAGAAAACGGGGCGGCTAGCTTTTTTGGGTTTTCCTCGTCCATTGACTTCACATTTTGGAGGAAAACCTATGACCCGCTATACCAAGAAGATCAAGCTGCAACTGAGTGGCGAAGCCGATGCCGTTGATGCTGCAATTGGCATTTTGCACGTTATCAACTTCATCAGTGCCCACGAATGGAGTCAAACCGTCCGCAAACGGGGAGAACCCACCGTCGTGCGCGTTGCAGCTCGGGAGATCATGCTAGAAGGCTAATCATTTTTGGCAACCTGTTGGGGAAACATGAGGAACTGTATGATTCCGCCCTTGGACGTATGGTTTAACAACATGTTCCCCAATACATGCATCGCTCAGCTGAGCGTCTTGATAGATTGCAACTTTAGCAACATAAATGCTGAAAGTAAGGAATCACTAAGCCCATTGTGATTGGGATCAAATTTGAGAATCATGCTTGATCGCGATGGGGCGATCTCTGGATTTCTTGCACCGTTTCAGATCCCCCGTAATACGGCGTGATTCCATTTTCTCTGCAAGCCTTAAATTCCAGAGAATAAATTTCCCTAAAGGAATCGCTTGATCGTCAGTTGATCACCACAAAATTGTAGGAGAGAACGTACAGGCAGTCTCAGTGAAAGTTTCCCATGGTCTACCAATTGCAAAACGCCTTTATTTCCTACGGACGAGCAGATAGCAAAACCTTTGCCCTCATGCTCCACAAGCGGTTAACGGCAGCAGGCTTTGAAGTCTGGCTCGACTTTGATGACATTCCCCTAGGCGTTGATTACCAAAATCAAATTAATGATGGCATTGAAAAAGCGGATAATTTTCTCTATATCATCTCACCCCATTCGATTAATTCTCCCTACTGCCGCAAGGAAATAGAACTTGCCCTAGCTTGTAATAAACGAATTATTCCCCTACTCCATTGTGAGCAAATTACCCCAGCAATTTGGCAGCAGCGTAACCCCCAAGGGTCGATCGCCGATTGGGAAGATTATCAAGCTAAGGGACTGCATTCCAGCTTTCCGAATATGCATCCTGCGATCGGGAAGATTAATTGGATCTATATGCGGGAAGGCGTGGATGACTTTGAAGCAGGATTGGCCGGACTCCTTGAGATTTTTGAACGCCACTGGGATTATGTCCGTCACCATACAACCTTTTTAGCCAAAGCCCTCGACTGGCAACGGCAACAAAAACAATCGCGTTATCTCCTCATTGGAGAAGATCGACAACAGGCAGAAACCTGGCTCAAAATACAATTTAAAACCGAACAGCCTCCTTGCATTCCAACAGACTTACATTGCGAATTTATTAGCGAAAGCATCAAGAACGCCAATAACTTGATGACGCAGGTATTTATAGCCCATGCAGATACCGATGACGCGATCGCGGAACAAATTCGCCGAAGTTTGATGCGCCATGGGCTCACAACCTGGATTAATAAAGTCGATATCCAAACGGGCCTCGTTTTCCAACAAGCCATTCAACGGGGAATCGAAGAAGCCGATAACATCATCTATGTGCTCTCGCCAGACTCGCTCCAATCGGATTACTGTCACCAGGAAATTCAGTACGCATTATCTTTAAATAAACGCATCATTCCAATCTTAGTTCGATCGATCGAGGCCGATCAAATCCCCCCGGAACTCGCGAATCTCCAATATATTGACCTGACTGATAATACGATCGAAGCTGATTACGACTATGTTGAAAGCCAACTCATTCGCAGTTTATGTCAAGATTCAACCTATTACGAAGCCCATAAAATTCTATTAGTCAAAGCCCTCAAGTGGGAGCGTCAAAATCGCAATCCGAGTCTGCTACTCCGGGGTTATAACCTACGCCATGCAGAGACTTGGTTCAAGGTTGCTCAAACGAATCCCTACTATCGCCCGATCGCGCTCCAGGAAACCTTTATTAGCGAGAGCTTACGGCAGCCTCCGATCGGGTCGCTGGATGTGTTTATTTCCTATTCCCGCACCGATTCCGATTTTGCCCGACAACTGAATGATGCCCTCCAGATCCAGGGAAAAACCACCTGGTTTGATCAAGAGAGCATTGCTTCCGGATCAGACTTTCAGCGGGAAATCCATCGCGGTATTGAAAGTGCGGATCATTTTCTCTTCATTGTGTCGCCGAGTTCGATCAATTCTCCCTATTGCGCTGATGAGGTGGAGTATGCCGCCAAGCTCAATAAACGCATTATTACCGTTTTGCATCGCCCCATCCGTCTCGCAGAACTGCATCCCGAACTCGCGAAGGTGCAGTGGATTGATTTTAATCGCCAAGCAGGGGAGTTTGGAGTCCATTTTCGGGAACTGATTCGGACGCTGGATACGGATTCGGAACATTTGCAAACCCATACGAAACTACTGCTGCGGGCGATCGAATGGGATAGCGCAGGCCGTAAGGAGAGTCTGTTGCTGCGGGAGGATGCCCTAGAGGCGGCGGAGCAGTGGTTAACCGAACGTCAAAATAAAACACCCCAGCCTACAGAGCTGCACGAAACCTACATCCACACCGGACGATCGGCAGCGGACAGCCAACAACGCGCCACCCAGATTTTGCAGGATGCGGCAACCAAGGGTAAACAGCGGATTTTGATTGGAACGATCGTGATGACGATCGGGCTAGGAGTTGCTGGGATGGCTGGAATCACGGCCTACCAAGCATGGCAACAGGCTCAGCAAGCGGAAACCGCCCAGAAGTTAGCACAACTGGGGACACGATTGGAGCGCGAAGGGAATAACCTTCTCCAACAATTCAACAGCCAGCAATTAGATGCACTAGCCAACGCAATTTATACCGGTCAAGAACTACAAAATAATACACAAAATTTACCGCTCGATCGCTATCCTGCCTTTAGTCCAATTTTCGCCCTGCAAACCATCCTCGATCGCATTCGCGAAGTCAACCGCATTCCCGCCCATCCCGGCCACCAAGTCCTAGCAGTGCAGTTTCTCGCCGACGGGCCACCCTTGCTGACGATCGGAGACGATCGCAGCCTCCGAGAATGGACGATCGACGGGCAATCCCAAGCCAAGCGGGAACTGGGGACTGCGGATCTGTGGAGCGCCAGCATCAGCCGAGACGGACAAGGGATCGCCACGATCGCGCAGGATGGCCTCCTCTCCCTGTGGAATCGGACTGGGCAACGCCTGAAACAGTGGAAAATCACATCCGGCGACTTTGCCAGCGTGCACTTTAGTCCCGACGGGAATCAACTGGCAACTCTAACGCAAACGGGACAGCTCCAGATCTGGAATCGTCAAGGACAACGGATCTCACAACGCAAACTTCAAGGCACAAACTTCACCTGGGATCCCCAAGGAAAATCCTTGGCTAGTGTGGATGCCGCTGGCGTGGTGCGGCTGTGGCGGCAGGATGGATCCCTGGAGCGATCGTTCAAAACCCAACAGGCGGCGATTTTGACTGTGCAGTTTAGCCCCGATGGACAACGCCTAGCCACGGGCGATCGGGAGGGTGTGGTGCGGATTTGGACTCTCACCGGGCAGCAACTGGACGAACTGAAGACCCAGCAAGCCTTTGTCTTAAGTCTCAGTTGGAGTTCCGATGGCCAGCAACTGGCAACCGCCGATGCCGATGGCAATGTGCGGCTCTGGCGTCTGAGTATGCCTAAGGGGTCGGGCTTTTCGACCCAACAGCCCCAGGTGGTGAATTTGCAATTTGGTGCTGAGGGGCAACTCTGGACAGCGGCGGGGACGGAGACCATTCAGGCTTGGAGTCTCAGCGGAAAGCCGATCGCAACGCTCGCACTCCCAGCACAAACGGTAATCGCCTTCCGTTTTAGTCCCGACAATAAGACCCTGGCAATCCTGACGCTGGATGGCAAAGCCCAATTCCTCGATCGGCAAGGCAAAGCCACTGCTCCACCGTTTCAAGCCCACCAGGGAGATGGCTCCAGCCTTCACTTCAGTCCCGATGGCCAAAGCCTACTCACCACGGGAACCGATGGTGTAGCACGGCTGTGGACTCTACAAGGGCAAAAACAACTGGAACTGAAAGTGCCGGATCTGGCGGGTAAACCCCAAGCGGTGCATAGTGCAGGCTTTAGGAGCGATCGGATTTTGACCGTGAGTGAGGATGGTGTGGTGCGGTTTTGGGCGAGATCGGGGCAACTACTGGGTAGCCTGAATGCCCATCCCGGCAAGGTGGTGTGGGCGATCGCGGTGAGTCCCGATGGGCAACGGTTTGCGACGGCGAGTGAGGATGGGACGGTGCGGCTGTGGAGCATGACGCAAAACCTGCTGGCAGAATTTCGAGGGTTTCCCAGCAAAATCCTCAGTTTGCAATTTAGTCCCGATGGCCAGCAGATTGCGGCGGGAGGGGCTGATGGAACGGTGCGCTGGATTCCGGTCGAGTCCTTGGGGGAGTTGCTCGATCGGGGTTGTCGTTGGATACAACCCTATTTACGCAATCCCAGCCTTGCACCAACCATGCGGCAACAACTCTCTAGATGTAACTCCTTTGGGTGACTTATCAGTTTATCCTGGACTATCCTGTCAGCTTGCCATTGAACAATTCTCAAGAAATTGATACACGACAATTCCAGAATTAGCTCCCAGTGGTAAACTCAAGGACAATCATAAGCTCAACCGCAAGCCTAGTCACAAGCCTAGTCATAAGCCCAGTCACAAGACCAATGATCTTGATTCGTCGGATTCCTTTGCCTTGATGATGGCGACTCAGTTCTATCAACCCTGCTCTATACGTCATTGACGATCATGTTTAATCACCCATCTTCAGAAATTCGTATTCAGTAATTCCCTCTATTTTTTCTAGCGTTGATATTGAAGTCTCCATAGCACATCTATGATCCCGATCTTGCCTGCGGCCCCAGTTATAACCCCCCCCGCCGAAGTGCGTTCTGTTCCGATCGCTGCGACCCCTTCTCCCCTGTCTGCGATCGCGTCTGATGCTCTGACCTCTGCCAATCCTGAAGCGTCTCCCGAAGTCAATCCAGCCCTCGCCCAAATCACCGCCGTTTCCCAGCTGAGCGATGTCAAGCCAACGGATTGGGCCTTTCAAGCGCTGCAAAGCCTCGTAGAACGGTATGGCTGTCTGGCGGGCTACCCGGAGCGTACCTTTCGTGGCAACCGGCCCCTGACTCGCTACGAATTTGCCGTGGGGCTCAACCAGTGTGTCGATCGGCTCGTAGAGCAAACCGGCCCAGCGATCGCAACGGGGTTATCTGAACCACTGTCTAAACCACTGTCTAAACCATTCGTGCGAACGGAAGATCTCGCAACCCTCAAACAGTTAAACCAGGAATTCACCTCAGAATTAGCCACCCTGCGCGGCTCGATCGCCAGTCTCGAACAACGGACTGCCAGCCTCGAACAACAGCAATTTTCAACCACCGTCAAACTCCAGGGACAGGCCGTCTTCGGCTTGGGGGTGGCTGCAGGCGGAAAGCCACCGGGCAAGGGCGAAAATAACGTCGTTTTAACGGATCTGATTCAGCTCCAATTAGCCTCTTCCTTCCGTCCAGGACGCGATCTATTGCGGGTGGGGCTCGTGGCCAGCAACTTTGCCAATGACGGCTTTGGTGGGTTTCAGGCACTCAACACCAACATGGCCTTTACCTCCTACCTCGGCAACAATAACCAGTTGCAGATCAATACGGTGGACTATCGCTTTGCCGTGAACGATCGGCTCGTGTTGGCCTTTCAGCCCGTCGGCTTTACCCTCAGCAGCGTGCTCAGCACCAACTCCTCCTACGGTGATGCGGGAACGGGTGCAATTTCCCGATTTGCAGCCTTGAACCCGGTTTTGCGGATGGGCAATCTTGATGCGGGAGTGGGTTTGGATTGGCTGATGTCCAATCGCTGGCGCTTGCAGGTGGCCTATGGCGCGCGATCGGCCAATGATCCGCAGCAAGGACTCTTTGGCTCAGGGCATCAAGCGATCGGGGTGCAGTTGCTCAATAAACCCAGCGCCAATACGATTTTGGGGTTTACCTACATCAATGCCTACGCCAGCGATGCTCACCTGGATACCTTCACAGGCAGCCAAAACGCCGATACCTCCGGCGGTATTGAAGCACCCGCAAAAATGCATGCCCTAGCGGCCTCGATGCGTTGGCGGGTATCACCTAAGGTGACGCTGGGGGCTTGGGGCGGTGCGGTTTTAACCGACTCAACCTTTGGCAGAATCTTTCGCGTGATTACCGATCGGGATGTGCGGCTCAAGGATTTGGGGGCCGTCACCCTCGCGACGACCTATTTAGTTTCCCTGGGGATTGAGGATCCCTTTGGTAGAATTGGTGATCAATGGGTATTTATGGTCGGACAACCCCCGAAATTAAATGCTGGGGTCCTCATCGAACGCAGTGATTCAAGTACTTCGCTGCACTTTGAGACGTTCTACCGCATGCGGATCAACGATCATCTTTCCATTGTACCGGGCTTCTTTTGGGTGACTAATCCGGGGCATATTCGGGAAAATAATGATATTTTTGTCGGCAGTCTGCGGACAACGTTTAATTTCTAGCGATCGCGCGATCGTGGATGATACCCATTGCTGATCCTATTCACTATCTCATTCAATCTTGCACTTGACTTGATGCTGATCTAGGTATTGTAGGAGCATAGAAACCATGAAAAAAAGGTTTGTAGGGATTACTGGCACAGCATTATTCTCAGGATTCTTCTTGATGTTATGGCTTGCATCTCCTGGAATCGCTCAAAATGCTCGACGGGCGACAATTCGCGAGATCCTAGACAGCCGCCAAGTCTATATCCAAAACCGACAAGCCCGCGAAAATGATGTCAGTACCGAAGGTCAAACGGTACGAACAGCATCCGCTCGGACGGGACTTTCTTTTAATGCGCGGGGAGGATTACGGCTGGGGCAACGATCGGCGCTCACCGTGGGCAGTCAATGTGTCCGGCTCATCCAAGGCCAAGTGATGATCGGGGGAAGCGTGGGGCGTAATGGCTGCGTCGGGCGGATCGAAGTGCGTCCCTACGGCACGGTGTATGTCATGCAGTTGGATGAGCAGAATCGGGCCCAGGTAGCCGTCCTAGAGGGGCGCGTTGAAGTGTTTAACAGTGACGATCCGGAGGTCAAGGTCAGTGTGGCTGCCAATCAAGTGGTCACAACCGACAGCGATGGTAACTTCGTCATCGGCACAGATGCTAAGCCTACGGTGACGCCTCTCAGCCAAGCCCAAATCCAAACAATTACGACCTCTTTGGTACAGGGGTTTCAGGTGCCCTTGCCGGATCTCGATCGAGTTGCATTTTTGCAGCCGCCCTCGGGCTTTGCCAGTCGTTTCTTGCAGGAAGCGTTACTCGGACGGGAGGGCGATTTTGATCTCGATACGCAAAAAGGAGAACCTGCACTGCCCCTCATTGTCCAAGGAAACACTGCATTCGGCATTTTTACCCGGACTTCAAACAATGCAGGGACATTTACGCCCTCCATTGGCCCAGCGATTCCCATTTCTGTCGATTTTGATAACCAAACCATTAGCATTGGCGGCCAAACCGGCATTTCCAATACCTTTGGACTGAGTGGGAATAACGCCTCGGGAACGGTAGTCTTACAAACTGGCCAAGTCCTTCAGCTCAATGTGTTTGGGGTTAATAAACAAGAGCCGCCTGTGGGAAGTTCCCTACCCGGTTCGTTGACTTCTGGCGTGGGCATCCGCGATCGCTAGGGCGGCTCTAGGGAAGGAATGCGCTGGGCGGAATGCATCAGATTGTGGACTTTGGTCGCAGGCTGACGATCGCGGTGTATAGTGAGCCCAAGGATTTTTCCCAGCTAGCTCATAATCTACTGACTCACGATCCACTCGTTCAAAATTCAGTTTGTTCAAAATCCAGTTAGAGATGCCCTATGGCTCGATCGAACTCGCTTAAGTTCTACATTGCCACCCGCTTGTTGATGGCTCCGTTCATGCTGTGGCTGATTACCACCCTGGTCTTTCTGCTGCTGCGAGCCACTCCGGGGGATCCGGCGGATGCACTGCTGGGGCCCAAGGCTTCTCCAGCGGCCAAGGCGGCACTGCGGGCACAATGCGGGCTCGATAAGTCACTGATTGGGCAGTATGGGGATTACCTCTGGTCGCTCTTACGCCTGGATTTGGGTAAGTCCTGTAGTGGGAAGGGGACTGTGGTCTGGGATGTGATTCAGCAGCACTTTCCAGCTACGGCAGAATTAGCGATCGGAAGTTTGGCGATCGCGCTGGTTGTGGGGGTGGCGATCGGAGCCTTGTCGGCCTCCAAGCCCAATAGCGGTTGGGATACTAGTGGTCGGCTGTTTGGCATCATTACCTATGCCATTCCGCTGTTTTGGTTCGGCATGTTGTTGCAGTTAATTTTTTCCGTAGGTCTGGGGTTATTTCCCCTCGGCACCCGCTTTCCCACGACGATGCCAACCCCTACAGGTATCACGGGGTTGTATACGATCGATAGCTTACTCAGTGGCAATTTTCAGCAATTTTTTACAGCGCTGTATTACCTCGCATTGCCTGCATTGTCCCTAGGCGTGTTAATCAGTGGCATTTTTGAACGGATTGTTCGGGTCAATTTGAAACAAACCTTGCAAGCAGATTACGTGGAAGCAGCACGGGCGCGGGGCATTCCAGAACGGCGAATTCTTTGGAACCATGCCTTTCGCAACACCTTAATTCCCGTCGTCACCATTTTGGGATTAACGCTGGCGGCAATGCTGGGGGGCGCGATTTTAACGGAAGTGACCT
This sequence comes from Alkalinema sp. FACHB-956, assembly GCF_014697025.1. Taxonomy (NCBI): domain Bacteria; kingdom Bacillati; phylum Cyanobacteriota; class Cyanophyceae; order Leptolyngbyales; family Leptolyngbyaceae; genus Alkalinema; species Alkalinema sp. FACHB-956. The sequence continues at coordinate 122,437 of NZ_JACJRC010000013.1, forward strand.
TCTCCTGGCCCGGTTTAGCCAATCGTCTGTACCGCGCAATCGCCCAACGGGATTATGCCGTGGTGCAGGGGATTGTTGTCTTTTTTGCGGCCATTGTTGCGATCGCTAGTATTGCCATTGACATTATCAACGCCTACATCGATCCTAGAATTCGCTACTAAAAGGCGACTCAGAGGCGACTCAGACGCGATTCAGGGCTGGGAGGTTCGGTTATGACCCCGTGCGATCGGAAGAATTTCACGTTAAGATGCATCGGTGTATAGAGACACTGCGGCTTGCTAGTGTTTTGCTATACCTGCCACAGGATACGACCCTGCCACACAACTCAACTGCGCCATGATTGAACTCTACCAATTTGAAATGTCTAGCTATGCCGAGAAAGTTCGGCTCATTCTAGATTACAAAGGTCTGGATTACAAAAAAGTCGAAGTGACGCCCGGTGTGGGACAGATCGAAATTTTCCAACTGTCGGGCCAGCGCCAAGTTCCCGTGATTAAAGACGAGGGAACCGTGGTGGCCGATTCCACCGCGATCGCGGAATACCTCGATCGGCGCTACCCAGACAAGCCGATTATTCCGACCCAAAGCCTGCAACGGGGCCAATGCCGAGTCATGGAGCAGTGGGCCGATGAAATTTTTGGGATTAATGCCCGCAAAGGGTTAATTGCAACCTTGGCGCAAAATAGTGCTTTCCGCACCGCTTTGCTACCCAATGCCACGCCGGATGTGTTGAAGAATTTAGTCACTTCTTTGCCGTCCTTAGATTTTCTAGGGAATCTGGGCGCACCCGTCGGACTGTCACCGGATCAAATCAAAGCGGAACTGCGACAGAATTTAAGCTGGCTGTGCGATATCCTGTCGGAGCAACCTTACTTGGTGGGCAACGAGCCAACGTTGGCAGATTTTGCGGTTGCGGGGGTGAGTCTGTACATCAAGATTCCCACGGGCAATTACCTGAATGTGTCGGAAAGCCTTAAGGGACAAGGCGTACCGGGTATTGCTGACAATCCGCTGTTTGATGGGTTCTGGGCTTGGCGCGATAAGCTTTACAGCGATTTCCGGAAGATCACCGTGCCGGATACCTTTACCGCGAATAATGGTGGCGCATCCCGTCCGACTTCCATTAGCATTGATTAGCTGCTTTGACGGGATTGGGCGAGTTCGGAAGATCCGACTGAAATCATTGATTGACTGGGGTTTTAGCGATCGGGCTGAGGCCCCATTATTCTTCAAGACGCCCCCTGATTATTCAAATAGTGGTCATTCATTTACGATCGCGCCAGATTGGACGATCGAAGTGCTTTCTCCGGATCAAAGTCAAACAAAAGTCACTAGAAATATTTTGCATTGTTTCAAGCATGGAACCCAAATGGGCTGGTTAATTGACCCGGCTGAGCAATGTGTCTTTGTTTATTCGCCGGATCAGCCCACCACGGTCTACGATGAAATCCCTACCAGATTACCTGTTCCACCCTTCGCCTAGGACTTCCATCTGACGATCTCAGATCTCTTGGGTTGGTTATCGGAGTAAGGGCGTGGTTGGGAAACCCTAATTAATGGCGTTAGTAACCATCGATCGACCAGTGGGGTGCATCGGAAGGTAACTTGTAAACGCCGTAGGTAGCCCCCACATCCCACAGTTGTTGATTGTCAAAGGAATTGGTTGGTTTGGTAATTGTGACAATCTTACCGTTGGCATCTTGAATTTTCAGCGTATCCTTCCATTCAATATACCAATCGATCGCGTACCCCAATGTGTGATTCGATCGTAAAGCTGGAGGATAGGCAATATCATAGGTTCTGACCATCACCTCAGCGGCTTTCACCGCTAAATCTACCGTGTAGTGCATCCAATCAATTTCAATACCTGGAAAGGTTGGAACATCCCGTGGGTCAAGGGTCTTGACAAATACCTTGTAGGAATAATGCATCAAGTGCACCCGTTCCAGAGGCCGCAGGGTATTATTGATTTCGATCGCTGCACCCGCATCCCGTAGCGCCTTGTCAAAGGCCCGTACCCGTTGCCGAAAGGGAGAAGCCAAGTCATCGATCGACACACTGGCAGGCCGAAACTTTACCCATTCCGGGCCACTCAGTCGCTGGCGCAGGCGACGGCTAAACTCTGTGAGAATATTTAACCCAGGTTCAAAATCCGTTCCCAATTTTTTCTTAGTCTTATCCGAAAGTTTTTGGGCCAGCGTTGCTAGAAACGTTGGTTCAAGTTGTTTATAAGCTTGAATTAACGCCCTTGTACTGTTTGCCCCAAAATCGCCATCCAATTTCAGAGCGGGTTTCAGTCCAGCCGTCTCATTCAGGGTCTTCTGAAGATCGATCGTTTCATCCAAGCCATAATTCAGCGCTTGCAACAGCCGAGCCGCCGTCAGGTTCGCAACGTAGAAAATAAAGCCTTGCTTCAGGGCCGTTTGATAAGTCGCGGCATCCACGACCCCCGTCACGGGTAACTTACTGGTGGTTTGGTAGGTGCGGGTTGCAGTTTCCGTGGCACGACCAAAGTCGCCATCTGCCGTTCCCACGGGCAGCCCATTGGCCTGCAAAAACTTCTGCCAAGCGGCAACGGGCTCACCATAGGAACCCCGCCGAATTTGGACTAATCCCAATACTGTTGCATTAAACGCCATAACCCTTGATTCCTACTTGATTCCCACTTGATTTCCATACGTCTTGCGAAAACCAACGTGATGGTGCGGATCACAAGGTTTATTTCACAAGGTTTGCCTTGAACCAGAGACCTCGCATCAGCCTGTTTCAAGTGCTGTCTCACATTGTATGCAGAGTTCCTGCGATCGACGGACATTGTGCCAGAAAACTATAGCACTTGTTGCAAAATGCAACCCAACACGGAAACAATTGCAGACCCCAATCTCACCCCCCTACTCACCACTGACTTGAAAGAAAACCGTGCGCTGGCGTGGCCCATCCAAATCCAGCAATAGAACGGATTGATAGGTACCCAGGGCCAACTTGCCATCCACGATCGGAATCATTTCGCTCGTACTCAGCACCATCGCCATCAGGTGGGAGTGGGCATTCATGGGTTCATCCGGGGGAATATTCGGGCGTAAATGTAAATCGTTATGGAGGTAGCGATCCGTGGAAGGAGCCAATTTGTTGAGAAAGACTTTGATATCTTCGAGCAACCGTTCTTCATCTTCGTTAATTGCCAAGGCCGTCGTGGTGTGGCGCGAAAACACGATCGCATGGCCATTCTGAATCTGAGTGGTCGCGATAAAGTCTTGCAAGGGCTGCGTAAGATTGTGCAGGGTGATGCCTTCTCCGGTTTCCAGTTCCCAGAGGGTATGAACAATTGGCATTTCGTGCGGTTCCTTGTAGAGTTCCTCTATATTCTCCCTGAAAACCCGCAGCACAAGGGCATCTTCTCCCCAATCAAGGTAGATCGGCGGGATTTGTTAATTTGAGCCATGACATTCTCTAATCGGAAAGGGCTTGCAGAAGCCTAGCACCAGCCGTTTCAATAAAGGAACCCTTCACGAGGAGCCATCCATGCAGGAAGCATTACAAACCCTGATGACTCAAATTAGCCGGATACGTATTGTCCGTGCTCTGGAAACTGTACAAGACATGATCGTTGTTTCCCTATGCATTGGCTTGTTTATTGTGATGGTGATTCAGTTGCGAGATATGTTTTTCTCCCTGTTACCTCCACTGCACTTCCATGAAGTGGCAGCCGATATTTTATTTCTTCTAATTCTGGTGGAAATCTTTCGACTCTTGATTATCTATCTGCAAGAGCAACGCATTTCCATTGGAGTTGCGGTCGAGGTTGCGATCGTCTCTGCCTTGCGTGAAGTCCTAGTGCATGGAGTGCTGGAAATCCATTGGCAGCAAATGCTCTCGACCTGCGCATTCTTGATTGTCATGGCGGTGTTGCTCATTGTTCGAGTCTGGTTACCCCCCACCTTTGAGGGCATTGACCCAGAGCGGCAAGTCTCTGCCCGTCGTCGGCAAAGCCCGATTGGCCAAAGCCCGATTGGCCAAAGCACAATCAACCAAAGCCCGATTGGCCAAAGCGCGATCGGGTTAGGCTGGAATGAACATTAACTGGATGCGGCAAAGGATGGGTTGAAAGCATCTCTCGCCCCTCTCAACCCATCCAACCCAGATGCCGCACTAGAAGCTAAACTAGAGGCCACATTGCTGCACTCGATTGAGAAATGACGCCCCAAACAGGGCAGTCGCATCCTCAGTCACGGCCCGATCGCCAAAATCCCCCGTGGACTTGATGGGCAGGGGAAAGGCACCTTCCGGAACATCCGTTGCCCGTCGGATCGGCTTCGCGGGTTCCAAGCCTTTATTTCGTTCTTGCCCCCCCTGCCAACCCACTTGCTGGATAAACGTCTGCCACGCCTGGGGCTTTATTTTTCGGATAGATAATTGTGATGGGGAATCCGTCGATGCAGAGGAGGATTGCACCGTAGACAGTTGCGCTGTAGACAATTGGCCTGACGATCGTGGGACTAAAGGGCCTGACTTTGAAGACGATGGGCCTAGAACCTGTTGACGAATACGATTCTGAGCACTGAAGCCGAACCGACCCTGACTATATTTATTCCACAATGAATTAATAGTCGCGAGATCTTGGCAAGGAAAGTCTTCTACGGCATCCTGAGTGAGTAAGTCATCCCCCACCGTTCGATGTTCGCTACGGAGCGATGCAGCAAAAATGAGATTCTGAGTTTCAGCGGCGGCGGCTTCCCACTGCTGGGCGGCCAAAAATTTTTCGATCGGATGATAATCTATCCCCACAGCGGAATGGGAACTGCCATTGGAAACAAACGGCAAAGAGATTGCGCCTAGGGTCATGGCCCCCGCAATCATTGAACTGAGATGCACCATAGAAAATAATCCCCAATCGTCAGGAATTAGACTTGAACATGAAGTAGTAGATAGATCCAGTCTTCCCCTACAATCGATTTCGGTAACAAATTGCTTGGAGAACCGCAGTGGTAGATCTATCTCGCATTCCTGCTCAGCCCAAAGCCGGACTGATCAACGTTTTGATTGAAATTCCCGCAGGCAGCAAGAACAAGTACGAGTTTGACAAGGATCTGAATGCCTTCGCCCTCGATCGCGTACTCTATGCCTCGGTGATGTACCCCTACGACTACGGGTTTGTCCCCAATACTCTGGCTGATGATGGCGATCCGCTGGATGGCATGGTGATCATGGATCAACCCACGTTTCCCGGCTGTGTGATTGCGGCGCGCCCGATCGGGATGCTGGAAATGATTGACGGGGGCGATCGGGACGAGAAGATCCTCTGTGTTCCAGATAAGGATCCCCGTTATGCAAATGTGAAGTCCATTAAAGATATTCCCCAGCACCGTTTGGACGAAATTGCGGAATTTTTCCAGACCTATAAAAACCTGGAGAAGAAGTCCGTCGAAATTTTGGGCTGGAAAGATGTGGACGCTGTGATGCCGCTGGTAGAGCAGTGCATCCAAGCTGCTAGCTAGACCCATCCTCCTTGGCAATGACCACCCGCCACCCTTCCCATAGACGGGAAGGGGCTGGAATTGATGGAATAGCAATCATCGGGGGGAGCAACTTGTTGGAGCAATTGAGCTCGCTGATTTATTTGATTAGCTGATTTGTTTGATTAGCTAATCTGTTTGATTAGCTGATTGATGTAATTAGCTGATTTGTCAGTGATTCATCTCACTGGATTGAGTTGTTCCAATCACTCGTTCCCCCAGGTTATCCTTGAATCAATTCACACGAAAAAGCTTAGGACAGGATCCTAGGCTTTTTTGTTGAGTCTAGTGGCTTTCATGGGTGGATTGCCAAGTGGGTTAAGAACCCCAGAGCCTCTACCCTAGAACCCATAGCAATAGAGCCGATCGAGCTCCAGCCAAGTTCCCTCTATTCCAGTCATGCCTATGGGGAGAGGCTGAAGTAACCCAAGCCCTTAGTTCATCACCTAATCCCTAGTTCCTAACCTAATCCTTTGGTTTTACAGACTGTAAATCTGCGTTTCAGGCTGTAAACCTAGGTTTCAGGACGTAAACCTATCGGGTTGGTGCATAAACTTCACAATGGCATACACCTTCAGAAATAGAAATTTAAAAGAACTCCGTGGTTTTCCCGAAAGCTAAAACCTATTCTGTATAAAGGACTATAAAGCCCTTCTCCGCATCTACTCTGAATTTTATGTGGCTTTGCTATTCCAAGAAACAGTCTGGGTAGCATAGGGGATAACGGAGGTGAAATCCCTTTGATTTCGGGCTTCATCATTCAGCCCTCCTAAAGGAGATAGCACTCTGTGTTGTGATGAGGTAGTTGGTATCCCGAAAGGTGCTATTGAAGGAGATCAGAAACGATCGTAGCCTATCTCGGTATTTTAGCCGAATTGAGCTAACCAGAGACTAGGGGGGGCATCCCCTACCATCATTAGATTAATAATGATGGCGCATCTTCATTTCACCATAACATCTCCCACCCATCCAGATTGGTTCACAGCGCTTGAAGCAGGTGTAAGTCGAGACATGGTTCACTCTTCCGAATTTGTCGTTCAGTTTTGGGGTGTGCGTGGCAGTATTGCGACGCCTGGTCTTTCCACAGTGCGATATGGTGGCAACACGTCCTGTGTTGAAATGCGCGTGGGAAGCAAACGTCTTATTTTTGATGGGGGGACAGGTCTTCGGGTACTGGGCCAGCACCTGCTGAGTCAAGGGCCGATCGAAGCCCATATGTTTTTTAGCCATTCCCATTGGGATCACATTCAAGGATTTCCCTTCTTTCGCCCTGCCTTTATTCCGGGCAACCGATTCCACATTTATGGCGGAATTGCCCCCAATGGCGCAACCATGAAGCAACGGCTGAGCGATCAGATGTTGCATCCAAACTTCCCGGTACCCATGCAAATCATGCAGTCTGAGATGCACTTCCACGACGTGCAAGCGGGCCAAGTCATTGATTTAGGGGATGGGGTAACCGTTGAAATGGGAGCCCTGAATCATCCCAACACGGCGATGGGCTACCGCGTGATGTGGCGGGGGTATAGTGCCGTCTATGCCACCGATACTGAGCATTACTCCGATCATCTGGATGAGAATTTGTTGCACCTTTGCCGCAATGCAGATGTGTTAGTCTACGACGCTTGCTACACCGATGAGGAGTATCACGACCTCAAAACCTCTAAAAAAGGCTGGGGGCATTCCACCTGGCAGGAAGCCCTGCAACTCTCCCAGGCCGCCCAGGTGAAATACCCAGTAATGTTCCATCATGATCCGGATCACGATGATGAGTTCCTCGATCGCATAGAAGCGCAGGTCAAGGCGATCGCCCCGAACAGTTGCTTGGCGCGAGAAGGGTTAGTCGTTTCCGTCATTTCTGGCGCAGACTATGGTTTGCGGGAACGGGGAACGGTCGATCGGGAACCGTCTTCCGTAGCAGCAGGCTAGCCTGAGAGGCCACCTCGCTTGTCTGATATGACCTCTCGTTGGATAGACCTCCAGCCTGACTACCCGATGCCCACTGTTCCTTGCAGATTGTGCCAAACTTGGGCCACGTTGCCCTGAGTCAGCAAGGTTTTGGCCAACTCCAACCCCATCGGCAGTTCCTGAACGACCCCGGATCGCCAGAGGTAAAACCCACTATTCCAGATTAGAGAATCCGTCAATTCCGTCGTGTGCCCTTGGATGGTCATTTTGGCCAGATCGGACCAGGCATCCGTTGGCATGAGCGCGACTTCCTTGGCGGCAAAGCCATAGTCGCGAGGGGTGAGATGGAGCCGCTCAAACCCTGAAGCTTGGTTGAGTCCGATGATCGCCGTTCGATCGCGGGGCAGATCACAACTGCCTTCCAATCCTTTGACGGTTGTAAAGTTCAGGGTGCCCCGGAGTTCAAACGCGGTGCGAAACATATTTTCCGTGGGTGGATGAACAAAGCCACAAACAAGTTGCTGTTCGCCAACATAGGGAGACCACATAAGTTCCAAGGTGGAGAACGGGGGCCGTTTGCCGATTTGATCTCGATAGGGGACTAAGGCTTCCGCTAGAGGAAAATGGTTCGGTAGATAAAAGAAGCCAATCCCCTGGGTTTGCAGCACTCGCTGAACTTGCTCGAGGGTGCACGATCGCCAGTCTACGCCTAAGCTGGCCCACAGTTCCACTAAGGGAACGCCTTCCTTCGTCGGCATACGATCGCCCCCATGGAGGACAACAGGGACTTCTGCGGCGGCTAGCACGAGGGCCGTGAGAACCGAGAATGGGGCTGTGCGCGATCGGCCATCGTAGGGGGAGCAGAGCACCAACACCGGATGGTTTGCCGGAATGGGTTGTAGGCGATCGCACAGGCCGTCATAGGCGTCCAGCATCCCGGCTAGCTCCTCGCCCGTGGGACGCTTAATCCGGTGGGCGATCATAAATGCCCCAATTTGTGCCGGAGTCGCCTCTTGTAAGAGCATCATCCGAGTGGCGGCCTCGGCTTCTGAGCGGGTTAGGTTTTCTCCCGTGTGAGGTCCACTGCCAATTTTGCGTAATAGCTCTCGAAATGTGTGGCTCATAGTCTCCGCTCAGTCGGTATTTAGTCAGTCAGTGTTGAAAAAGGGTCATTTTTAGATAGACCCTCTAGTTTAGGACAATCGAGAAGGGCATAACGTAGCCTTTGCAGCCTGACTGAGAACAAAACCGGGATTGAGGACAACCAGGATCAGGATTCTCCCGATCGCTAGGCTGACAGTATTGGCGCTTTGGGATCGGTCAATTTCATTTGATGGACTAGCGATCGAAAATGCTGGATTGGTGGAATACTGAGACGATCTTGGGTGGTGACTAAGACGACCTCACGGGTAATCACAGGATCCATAGTCGATCGAATCGCTAGAGTAGGATCCAGATGCACATCCGCCACCGCCCCTTGGGGTAACAGGGCAATCAGTTCGCCCTGGCGCACAACGCCCCGAAAGGCATCCAGGGTATTGAGTTCGAGGGCAATATTGAGGGACAGGCCCTGGCGCTGGAATTGTTCTTGCACCAGCCGTTGCATGCCATAGCCATCTTTAAAAACCACCTGGGGATAGGTCAATAACTCCGGCCAGGGCACCTGATCATAGGCGGTGAGGGGATGGTTAGCCGCCATCAGAATTTTGACGGGTTCCACATAGAGAGAATCCACAACCATTTCCGGGCTGGCGGTGAGGAAGCGGTTATTCATGACGATCGCCAGATCGACCAAACCATCTTTCAGCACTTTAAGAGCCCGATCGCTACCCAGCGAAGTCACCCGCAGTTGCACCTGGGGATAGGTTCGACAAAAGTTTTGCAAAACAGGCGGCAACTGGTAGGCACAGACGGAATGGATGGCCGCGATGCAAAGCTCCGGTTGCTTGCCCGACACAAGATCCGAGATTTCCTGGGTGGCCGTGGCCCATTCTTGGCAAATGCGACGGGCTCGGGGCAAAAACCGATCGCCCGCGATCGTCAGTTTGGCCTGATTACTCCGATGCAAAAGAGGCATGCCCAGATCATGCTCAAGATTCTGGATTTGCCGACTGATGGTGGACTGGGTGACATTACATTGGCGCGCAGCTTGTTGGAAACTTCCGGTTTCCGCGATCGCCAAAAATGCTTGGATTTGTTCTAATCGCATAGCGCCTAAATGTCAAAGACAGCGGGATGGGTAAACGGCAGGAGGCATAACTCACCATTCTTTTAAGGCGATCGAGAGTCCCTGCTTCAGATTGGCTTCACTGGATGGTTGACTTGCTAAGGTTTGCAACCGTGCATAGACCCCATCAAATCGTCTGAGCGCCGCCACAAGATGCAACCGGAGTTTTGGATCGGCTTGAGCCAGGAGGGGAATCAAGCCATCAATGACGATCGGTTCTTGCAATTGTCCTAGGGCGGAAATCATCCCTTGGCTGTCGAAGCGGGGGTGGGGGGGTTCCGCCATCGGGGCAGTGCCTTCCTGTTGGTGCAGTCGTTCGATCAACCATTGGGCCACCTGAGGCTTGAGGGTAGGCGACTCAAGCCGGCCTAGGAGGGTGATGGTTTCCTGGGCCACACTGGCGGAGAGGGTTCCCCGATCGAGGGCTTGCAGAATTGCGTCCAGAGCCGGTTCAGTGGCAATCCAAATCAGGGAACGCACGAGTTCGAGGGCGAAAGGATCGGGCAAAACGCTGGATTGCAGTGCCGATCGTAGCACCGTGACGGCTGCGGGACTGCCAATGCGGCCTAAACAAATCGCTGCCTGACAGCAGACTTGAATATCTACATCCCACAGTCGCGGCTGTATTTGAGCCACGATCGTCGGTTGATCGGTTAAGTTGCTAAAGGTTAATCCAACCAAGGCAGCCCGCCGCACTCCAACCGCAGGATCCTCTAACGCCTGGACCAGCCGGGACAGAATTGCGGGCGGTTGCAACATCGCTAGGGCGGCGATCGCGCTGGCTCTGACCGGAGCATCGGTGTCATCCGCCAGCGTCAGGAGCCTGGGAATACTTTGGGGACTGCGGATTTGGGCGAGAATATTGACCCCTTGCAGGCGGGTACTGGGGGCCTGAAGCAGATCCTCCACTAACGCTAACGCCGATGGGCCTTGGCTGCCCAAGACTTGAACCGCCATGGAGCGCACCTCCTCCTGGGGATGGGTTTGGATGCAACTCAACAGGGCCTGTAAGGTCTGGGGGTGGGGCCAATGACCTAGGATGCGCACCACAAACCAGTGGACTTCGGGGTCTAAATCATCGTTGTCTAGCAAGGCGAGGAGTGGCTCGATCGCCGCTTCCCCGAGCGTGGGAAACAGTTTAGCCGCTTCCCATTTAGTCTGAAAATCCCCAGCCACTAACACGTCTAATAAGCTCTCTAAAACCTGATGGACGAAGGCGGGAGGTAGCGTAGGAGGCGATTTTCGGCGATCGGAGCGAACGGACGTCAATGCCTGGAGTAGGGCTTGAATTTCTTGGAGAACGCAAGACCACTGGCAGTGTTGCCTTAGGGCTGCAATGGATGCGAGACTCCGTACATCATCAACTTGCACAATCAAGATTCCTTGCAAATTTTTTCAAATAGCCGACCTCAATCCATCAACCCACGATCGCGATCGCACTGAGTCAATATAAAGATAGTCAATGCCAAAACAATCAATGCCAAAACAATCTATGAAGAGGGCTAACACCCAGGTAATCGATACATCGATACTCAGCCAAGGGGATCAGGCTGGGGACTGAATTAGCGACTAGAGACCCAGATCTCCTGTCCCCGTAATTCCACGGGATAGGTTGGCAAATCGCGATCGGCAGGCCCTTGCAGGACTTTTCCCTCCGGGCTAAAGACTGCACCATGACAAGGACAAACAAAGGCCCCTTTTTCTTTTTGCCAGTTGACCACGCACCCTTGATGGGTGCAGATGGGATCAACCGCAGTCAGAGTATTGGGGGTTTTGGGTTGTCGTACAACCAACAGCGGATTGGCGGTGAAATACTCTTGAAAGAAAAATCCTTTCTCATCCAGTTCCGCGATCGACCCAACTTTTCGAAAGCCCTCAGCGACGGAGGCTTTGCAGCCAGATAGCATCGCCACGAGTCCTGCTGGCAGGTTGACCATCAACCCACCCAACCCGAACCATTGTAGAAAGTTGCGTCGTTTCATATCGCTTAGAACGCCTCACTGGACTCCGATGTCCCTTTCTAGGACATTGAACCATTTCAGCGTACTTTCTAACATCACCCCTGCTCCACCACCCCTGCTCCACCATGCCTATTCCAACCATCCCTGTTCCAACCATGCCGCTCGCAGCAATCTGTTCCAGGTAGGAAGTTCTCGCCACACTGCTCCAGATTCCAGGTTCCAGATTCTAGATTCTAGATTCCTACATCTCTCAGCGTTCTACCCCAGCACTGGCTGTTATACCATCCATCCCGTATGCGCCCGTCCACCAAGCGTTATCCCTGATAGTAGGCGGTTTTGACCTAGAAGACGACAGGCTAATTGACTTAATGCATCTCTATTATGCAAAAAATGCATTAAACGAAATACTCTGTAACGAAGGATACGAATTGCCCCTTTGATCTCGCCTAATTTTGACTCCATGGTCAAACGACCAGCCCAGTTTTGCAGAAACTTGAAGCTCCTTGAGACATCAATTTTCTGCGAGTCCACCGAGGGTTTTGGGTACGACCACAGGAACACAGGCTTGACCTATGACAAACACGATTCCAGCATCGGAAAAGCTGAATAAGTTTGAAAAGTTTAAGGCGGAAAAGGACGGCCTCGCGGTTAAAGCCGAACTAGAGCACTTTGCCCAAATTGGTTGGGAGGCGATGGATGAAACCGATCGTATCCATCGGCTGAAGTGGCTGGGAATCTTCTTCCGTCCGGTGACACCGGGCAAGTTCATGATGCGGATGCGCTTACCCTGCGGCATTGTCTCTAGTGAACAGATGCGCGTACTCGCGGATGTCGTCAGTCGCTATGGCGAAGATGGCGTCGCTGACATCACCACCCGGCAAAATTTGCAATTGCGGGGTTTGCGGTTGGAGGATATTCCTGATATTCTGCGGCGTTATGAGTCCGTTGGGCTAACCAGTGTGCAGTCCGGTATGGATAACGTTCGTAACATCACTGCATCTCCCGTTGCCGGAATTGATGCCGATGAGTTGTACGACACGCGGGAATTGGTGCAACAAGTTCAGGACATGATCACCAATCAAGGTCAAGGCAATCCTGAATTTACCAATCTGCCCCGCAAGTTCAACATCGCGATCGCCGGGTGCCGCGATAATTCCGTCCACGCAGAAATTAATGACATTGCCTTTGTCCCGGCCTTCAAGGAAGGGCAATTGGGATTTAATGTGCTGGTCGGTGGCTTTTTCTCCGCCAGTCGGGTGGAAGCGGCGATTCCCCTCAATGTTTGGGTCATACCCAGTGATGTGGTGGACTTGTGCCGTGCCATTCTCACGGTCTATCGCGATAACGGCCCCCGCGCCAATCGCCAAAAGTCCCGCTTGATGTGGTTGATCGACCAATGGGGACTGGAAAAATTCCGCGAGGAAGTGGAAAAGAGCATCGGTCGTACCTTGCTCTCCGCTGCGCCCAAGGATGAAATTGAGTGGGATAAACGGGATCACATTGGAATTTACAAGCAGAAGCAAGCTGGGTTGAACTACGTCGGTCTCTGCATTCCGGTGGGTCGTTTGTTTGCCCAAGATATGTACGATCTGGCTCGGTTGGCAGAGGTCTATGGCAGTGGGGAACTGCGGCTCACGGTGGAGCAAAACGTGATTATCCCCAATGTGCCCGATTCCCGGCTGGAGCCTCTGCAACAAGAGGAGATTTTGCAAACGTTTTCAGTGAATCCCGGCACGATCGAACGATCGCTGGTCTCCTGCACCGGTGCACAGTTTTGTAACTTTGCTTTGGTGGAAACCAAAAATCGGGCGCTGGCCCTGGCGCGGGAGCTTGACCAAGAGGTTGAAGTCCCGCAGCCTGTGCGGATTCACTGGACAGGGTGTCCCAACTCCTGCGGCCAACCCCAAGTGGCGGACATCGGCTTGATGGGCACTAAAGCTCGCAAAGATGGCAAGGTCACGGAAGGGGTTGATCTGTTCACGGGGGGCAAAGTGGGCAAAGACGCCCACCTCGGCACCAAAACCCAAACGGGCATCCCCGTCGCGGATCTCAAACCGTTGCTACGGCGCATGCTGGTAGAACAGTTTGGAGCCACTTTAAAATCGGGCGTGTCCTTGGAGGACGCGACGGAGACGCCAACCCCGGCGGAGACGATCGCGCAACCCGCCGCACCTGTCACACCCGCCACGATCTGTCTAGCGAAGTCAGGGAAAGTGCTGTCCTGTACCGACCAGGACTTAATTCTGGATGTGGTGGAACAGGCCGGGGGCACGATCGACAGCAGTTGTCGGGCGGGGAGTTGTGGCACCTGCAAGCACAAGCTACTGAGTGGCTCCGTGAAATACGACAGCGACATCAGCGGCTTGAGCGAGGCGGAAGTGGCTGAGGGATACATTCTTACCTGTAGTGCCCACCCCGTCGGCAATGTGGTACTCGATCTGTGGTAACTTGCAGATGCCAACAGATCCCCCATCGGGGAATCTATCCATCGGGTCAGTTTTCTACCCTTTCTCTCCTCACACCCTGATGGCTACCCAGGTTTTGATGTTAGCCAAACTCAATTTTCTGCATCGCCTAGTGTCCTCTGGTGAATCACGATCGAGAATGCAAACAGCATTCATTCATCGAATCGCTTCAACAGCCAAGGGCGATCGCAGACTTCAACGTTTACTCAATCACGATTCGGATTACAGAGCATGAGTAGTTTTTCCCGTCGCAAATTCATCCTGACCATGGGTGCAACCGTTGCTGGTACCGTTTTGGTCAACGGCTGTAGTTCCGGCTCGAACTCTCCCAGCAGTTCCAGTTCTGTGCCTGCGGTCAGCAGCGGCACTGCGGATACCCCCGAAACCGATACCATCAAACTTGGGTTTATTCCCCTCACGGATTCTGCTCCAGTCATCATTGCCAAGGAAAAGGGCTTTTTTGAGAAGTACGGCATGAAGAAGGCCGAAGTCACCAAGGAAAAATCCTGGGCGACTGTCCGGGATAATTTGACGATCGGGACTGAAAAGGGTGGGATTGATGGTGCGCACATTCTGACCCCCATGCCTTACTTTTTGACCGCAGGTAAAATTACCGGGGGTAGTGCCGCAGTCCCGATGTATATCCTGGCGCGGCTCAATACCGATGGCCAGGGCATTTCGATTGCGGGTGAATATGCCTCATTAAACCTGCAAGCTAAGGCTGACGCGCTCAAGGCCAAGGTTGACGAGAAAAAGGGCAGCAAGAAATTTATTTGCGCCATCACGTTCCCCGGCGGAACCCATGACCTGTGGATGCGCTACTGGCTAGCGGCCAACGGAGTAGATCCTGAAAACGATGTCCAAATCGACGTGGTTCCCCCGCCCCAAATGGTGGCCAAGATGGAAACCAAGGACATGGATGCCTTCTGTGTCGGTGAGCCTTGGAACCAACGCATGGTGACCAAGAAACTGGGTTATAACGCAGTCACCACCGGCGAAATGTGGAAAGGCCACCCTGAAAAGGCATTCACCATTCGCCAAGATTGGGTCGATAAGAATCCCAAAGCGGCCAAAGCCGTTCTCGCCGCCATCATGGAAGCCCAAATGTGGTGCGACAAGCCTGAGAACAAGCAAGAAATGTGCGAAATCCTAGAAAAGGATAAGTACGTGAAAGCTCCAGTATCAGACATCTTGGAACGGATGAAGGGTAACTTCGACTTTGGCAATGGCCGCAAGCTCGAAAACAGCGATCTGAAGATGAAGTTCTGGGAAGGCGATGCTAGCTTCCCCTTCAAGAGCCACGATACTTGGTTCATCACGGAAAACATGCGTTGGGGCAAGATGACCGAGGATGACCTCAAGCTGGTGGATAAGGTGAACCGATCGGACATTTGGCGTGAAGCTGCGAAGATGATCGGCCAAAAGGCTCCGGAAAAAGATACCCGAGGGGTTGAAACCTTCTTCGATGGTGTCACCTTTGATGCGGCAAATCCCAAGGCTTACTTAGAGTCCCTCAAGATTAAGAAAGCGTAGTGTGACAAGGTTGGGTGGGCTGATCCTTAATGCTGACCTTCACGAGGAATGCTAGAACCCAAACGGTTAGCCCATCCAGCTTTTACGCTGATTTTGTCTTTCACATCGCTTCTATCCCCACAACCCTCTATTCCATTTACGCTCTGTCCGTTTCCCCATTGATCCCAAACTATCCTTCCAAACGATAAAGGAATTCCCGGCTATGGCAACTTTGACAACATCTCGTTCGAATCCGCCTGCGATCGCAAAGATGGTAACCCAGGCGTTGAATTTTCTGATTCCTCCCGTGGTGTGTACTGGGGTTGCGCTGGGAATCTGGGAAGCCATTTGTCGTGGCCGCCAAGATTTGTTGCCTGCGCCCAGCCTTGTGATTGCCCAAACCACCTCGACCATTCTGGAAGGGTTTGATGAGGGGGGGATTTGGTGGCAACTGTTTGAGAGTTTAAAGCGGGTTGGAATTGGCTACTCCCTGGCGGCGGTGTTGGGGATTATGCTAGGGGTCGCGATCGGCGTTAATAAGTTTCTGCGCCAAGGAACTGATCCAATGGTGCAAATTTTGCGAACGGTGCCTCCGCTGGCTTGGTTGCCCCTGTCCCTGGCGGTGTTTAAAGATTCTCGGCCTGCGGCGCTGTTCTTGATTTTTATCACGGCAATTTGGCCGATTTTGATTAACACCGCCGTTGGGGTACAGCAAATTCCCAAGGACTACAACAACGTCGCTAAGGTGCTTCGGTTGTCGGGCAAAGAGTACTTTTTCAGCATTCTAATTCCTTCCACGGTGCCCTACATTTTCACAGGATTACGCATTGGGGTCGGTTTGGCTTGGTTGGCGATCGTGGCGGCGGAAATGTTGGCTTCAGGTGCGGATGGCATTGGAGCCTTCATCTGGAACGAGTACAGCGCTAAGTTAGATGACAGTTTGAGCAAGATTATCCTCGCCGTCTTCTGTGTAGGGGTTGTGGGTTTAATTCTCGATCGCATTGTGGGTTGGCTCGGTTCTCTGGTGGTATCGGAATAGTGATTCTCAATTCTCGATCGTGACAATACTTCGATTGTTGTAAACCTCATTCCTCCTTATCCCCCAGAGACCATGGCTAATCTTGTTGAAGTTGACCATATTGATAAAATTTATCCGTTGCCCAATGGCGGTCAATACGTTGCGCTGAAAAACGTTGACCTCAACATTCGGGAAGGGGAATTCGTCTCCCTGATTGGGCACTCCGGTTGCGGGAAATCCACCCTGCTCAACATCATTGCTGGCTTTGAACAAGCTTCTGCCGGGGGGGTGGTTCTGGAAGGGCGGGAAATTAAAACCCCAGGCCCCGATCGCATGATGGTGTTCCAGAACTATTCCTTGCTACCTTGGCTGACCGTGCGGCAAAACATTGCCCTCGCCGTCAATAAAGTTTTAAAAAATCTGCCCGAAGCAGAGCGGAAGGACATTGTTGAAGAGCATATCAACCTGGTCGGACTGCGCCACGCAGCGGACAAAAAACCCAAGGAACTATCCGGCGGGATGAAGCAACGGACGGCGATCGGGCGGGCCTTGGCGATTCGGCCTCGGGTGCTGTTGCTGGACGAACCCTTTGGGGCGTTAGACGCGCTAACCCGAGGAAATCTGCAAGAGCAGTTGATGGAAATTTGCCAGAGCCATAACATGACCTGCGTTATGGTCACCCACGACGTGGACGAGGCTCTCTTGCTCAGCGATCGCATCGTCATGCTGACCAACGGCCCCGAAGCCCACATTGGCCGCATTTTAGACGTACCGATTCCCCGACCCCGCCGCCGCATGGAAGTGGTCAATCACCCCGAGTATTACCATCTGCGGGCAGAGGTCATCAGCTTCCTGAACCAGCAGAAACGGGCCAAACGCCGACAAAAACGGCAGGCGGCAGAACGGCCCACCATTCCCGCAGTGGCTGCGCTCCAGGGCCTTGAACAAGCAACACTCACCCTGGGCTATGTACCGACGGTGGATGCGGCTCCGCTCATCGTAGCCAAGGAAAAGGGCCTGTTCCAGAAATACGGGTTCGAGACCGTCAACTTGGTGGCGCAAACCAGTTGGCAGGCGATCGCCGATGGGGTGGCCGATCGCAGCCTCGACGCGGCGCAAATGCTGGCGGGGATGCCCCTCTCCATGGCCTTGGGCGCAGGCAACAAAGAACGCATTCCAGTCACCACCTCGCTGGTCTTAGCGCGTAATGGCAACGCCATCACCCTCAAGAAAGGCTACTACGATCGGGGGGTCCGAAACCTCGCTGATTTGAAGCAGGCCATTACCGCCACCGCCGATGAACCCCACACCTTTGGGGTGGTGGATGACGCTTCCATGGGCAGCTTGTTGCTGCGCTACTGGTTGGCAGCGGGGGGCATCGATCCCGATCAAGACGTTAACCTCTCCGTCCTCTCCTCAGCGGATATGAAAAATCGCCTTGCCTTGGGCGATGTGGATGGGTACTTGGCCGCTGAGCCTTGGAACATTCGCGCCGTGCAGAACGGAACGGGCTTCGTCGTTGCGACGGATTTGGAAATCTGGAATGGCCACCAAAATAAAGTGCTGGGCGTGCGGGAAGACTGGGCTGAGCAAAATCCCGCCACCCACCTAGCCTTGGTGAAAGCGTTGATCGAAGCCTGCCAATACTGCGACGATCGCCGTAACCGGGAGGAAATCGTTCAACTGTTAGCGCGGGAGGAATACGTCAACCGTCCTGCGGTGCAACTCCGCCCCGGATTCATCCATCCCTACAACCGGGGCACAGAAGCCGAACCGGAAATGCTGCTACGGTTCAACCAGTTCTACGTCGAGCAGTCCACCTGTCCCCGTCGCCTAGAAGCGCTGTGGATCATGACCCAACTGGCGCGCTGGGGCATCACCCCCTTCCCGAAAAACTGGGTCGAAGTGCTGGAACGCATCTACCGAGTGGATATCTACGGTCAAGCGGCCCGTGCCTTGGGCATTCCCGATACAGAACCCGATCGCATTCCTGTGCAACTCTTTGATGGGGTCGTGTTCAATCCCGATGATCCCATGGCTTACCTCAATAGCTTGGCCATTCGGCGCGAAATTCGGGTCGAAGATATCCTGCTGGACAGTGCAACGAATTCGCGAGTTGCCTAATCAAGATTGCAAGCTGCTGGTAGACTCAACTACCAGCGGTTTTTGTCCACCCTGATCACCCTTCGTGTTGGCAAATCCCGATGCAAACGCTTCCTAATCCCAATTTGACTGCACCGATCGTGTCTGAGACTCCTTTTCTTTCGATTAATAACGTTTCCAAGGTGTACCCTACGTCTAAGGGCGACTACGTTGTCCTCGATGGGGTCAACTTAACGGTGAATGAAGGTGAATTTGTTTGCGTAATCGGCCACTCCGGTTGCGGCAAAACCACCATGCTAGACATGATTTCGGGATTCCGAACCCCGACGACGGGTGAAGTCATCGTCAATGGTAAGCAAATTACCCGACCCGGCCCCGATCGCATGGTGGTGTTCCAAAACTACTGCTTGCTACCCTGGAAAACCGCCTTTGAAAACGTTTACCTCGCGGTGAATGCGGTCTTTCCCGAAAAGTCCAAGGCCGAAAAAACGGAGATTACGCGAGATCACCTGCACCTAGTGGGGCTGGATGAAGCGGCCAACAAAAAACCCGGTCAACTCTCCGGTGGGATGAAACAACGGGTGTCGATCGCCCGCGCCTTGGCCATCCGTCCTGAAGTGCTGATTTTGGATGAACCCTTTGGGGCTTTGGATGCGATTACCAAGGAAGAATTGCAAGAAGAATTGCTGCAAATCTGGGAAGACCATCGCATTACCGTGATGATGATTACCCACGACATTGATGAAGCGTTGTTCCTTGCAGACAAAATTGTCATGATGACCAATGGCCCTGCGGCCCATATTGGCGAAATTATGGAAATTCCCTTCTCTCGGCCCCGTAACCGTGAAGCCATCATGGAGGATGACAAATATTATGAGCTGCGTAATTACGCCTTGGATTATCTCTATAATCGCTACGCGCACCACGAAGACTAAAGCATCGAACCATTAAGTCCCTATCCGTAAGACCCAGTCAATTCGTGGCAGTTCGTGATCGTAACCCGTAACGATCCCCCTCAATCCCCTTAAAAACAATCCCCCTCAATCCCCCTTAAAAAGGGGGACTTTAAATACATCTTTTCTGGCTCCCCCTTTTTTCTTGGCGTAGCCTCTCCGTAGGAGATAGGGGGGATAGGGGGATCGGATCTGCAGCAGTGATCAATCAAGCAGCAGTGATCAATCAATCTGTTATAAGCATTATCAGAGACAATTCTTTCCCGTTGGCGCTATGATTTCTTCTCAATCTCCATTACGCTCCCGTCACGATCCTAGCAATCTTGCAAAGTTTAGCCATTTCTAATGTAGATTCTGCAAGATCCGCCACGATCGCCGCCGTGGGTTCCCTATAATTTTGGAATTTGAGTGGACATCCTATGAGCCAGCCAGCAAAAAGCCTTTGCCCCTATTGTGGTGTGGGCTGTGGTCTGGAAGTGCTACCGCCTGCCCAGCCTGGAAAACCTGTCAACCGCGATCGCGATGGCTTCCCCATTTGGCAAGCTCGGGGCGATCGATCCCATCCCTCCAGTCAGGGCATGGTTTGCGTCAAAGGGGCGACGGTTGCGGAGTCGATCGACAAGGATCGGCTCTACTACCCCATGGTGCGGGATAGCTTGAATCAGCCTTTCCGGCGAGCCAGTTGGGATGAGGCCCTCGATCGGATTGTCGCTCGCATGCAAACGCTGCTGGCCACCGAGGGGGCCGATTCGATTTGCATGTATGGCTCCGGGCAATTTCAGACAGAGGATTACTACGTGGCCCAAAAGCTCATGAAAGGCTGTTTGGGCACGAATAACTTTGATGCCAATTCGCGGCTCTGTATGTCGTCAGCGGTGTCGGGCTATGTCCAGAGTTTTGGAGCCGATGGCCCTCCCTGCTGCTATGACGACCTGGATGTCACCGATTGCGCCTTTTTGATTGGCACCAATACGGCGGAATGCCATCCGATCATTTTTAACCGTCTACGCAAGCACCACAAAAAAAATCCCCACGTCAAGTTAGTCGTTGTCGATCCCCGCTGCACCCAAACGGCGGAGGTAGCTGATCTACATTTGGCGATCAAGCCGGGTAGCGACATTGACCTGATGAATGGTATTGCGCATCTCCTCCTGCAATGGAACGCCATTCAACCCGAATTTATTCAGCAGCACACCACGGGTTTCGCAGATTACGAAGCGGTCGTACAGCACTATCCGCCGGAGGTAGTAGCGCAACGCTGCGGTATTAGCGTGGAAGACCTGGAAACAGCGGCGCGCTACTGGCAGCAGGCCGATCGGGTCCTGTCCATGTGGTCGATGGGTGTCAATCAATCCAGCGAAGGCACCGCCAAAGTTCGCGCCATTATCAACCTGCACCTACTGACGGGGCAAATCGGTAAACCGGGGGCGGGGCCTTTCTCCCTCACAGGCCAACCCAACGCCATGGGCGGTCGGGAAGCGGGGGGGCTGTCCCATCTCCTACCGGGCTACCGCTTTGTCACCAATCCGGAGCATCGATCGGAGATTGAGCAGGCTTGGGGTTTACCGGCGGGACGCATTGCCCCCACACCGGGACGCACAGCATGGCAGATGATTGAAGGGCTGGAGCGGGGCGAGGTGGGACTATTCTGGGTGGCGGCGACCAATCCAGCGGTCAGTATGCCGGACTTGGAACGCACCAAAGCGGCTATGCTCAAATCCCCGTTCACGGTCTACCAGGACTGCTACTACCCCACGGAAATGGCGGATTACGCCCACGTTTTGCTGCCCACGACCCAATGGAGCGAAAAAGCGGGGGTCATGACCAATTCCGAGCGGCGCTTGACCTTCTGTCCGGCCTTTCGGGTGGCACCGGGGGAATCGCGCACGGATTGGGTGATTTTCGCGGAGGTGGGTCGGCGTTTGGGATTTGGCCGCTACTTTGCCTTTAACCACGCTGGGGAAGTCTTTGCTGAATTTGCCCATCTGACCCAAGGGCGACCCTGCGATCTGTCGGGCCTTAGCCATGCTTACCTGGTGGAACATGGCCCCACCCAATGGCCCCACCCTGCGCCCCAGTGCCAGATGAGCGATCGCCCGGCGGCTGGGGCAGACCTACCCCAGGATTCCCGAACTGACCAGACCGATGCAGCCAAACGGCTCTACACCGATTTGCGCTTCCATACCCCCGATGGTCGTGCCCGCTTTGCCGCCTACCATTCCCGTGGCTTAGCGGAACCCCCCGACGATCGCTATCCCTTTGTGCTAACGACGGGACGGCTCTATGGCCATTGGCACACCCAGGCAAGGACGGGCCGCATTGATAAGATTCGTAAAATGCATCCCAATCCCTTTATTGAAATTCACCCCAGGGATGCAGCAAAGTTGGGGGTGCAAGAGGGCGATTGGCTGGAGGTGCGATCGCGGCGGGGCAGTTCCCGGTTTCCGGCGGTGGTGACTAAGAAAATTGCACCGGGAACGGTGTTTGTGCCCATGCACTGGGGGGCAATCTGGGCGGACAATGCCGAGGCCAACGCCCTCACCCATCCTGCCGCCTGTCCCGACTCCAAGCAGCCGGAACTGAAAGCCTGTGCGGTGCAATTAGTCCGCATTTCCTGCGCGATCGACCCCACGGAGACGCCCAGCACCCTGTTTACTAAACTGGCTGCACTGTTGGCGGTCTAGGGGGCAGCGGAACCAGTAGGCTATCTTGGGAGTTCAATCCAACTTATAGATTTTTGCAAGGAACAGTAGCGAGATAATCTAATGCAATCTATGAGTTGAGTATATTTACTCGTTGCTCTCTGGTTCAGTATGCTCTCTTATGGAAGCTTGTGGAACCTAGGAGGCAGCAGCATGAAAGCCCTTTGGCGATTTTTGCGCAGAAGTTGGAATGATGATATCTTTCTCAATCGATTGGGACGGGTCGAAACGTTAGTGTCCAAGGTGCTGTCGATCGGGATGTTGGTGCTGATCCTGATGGCGGTTTATGAGCTGGGCCACTATATGTCCGTGGAAATTCAGGGACTGTTTTTCCCCGCGCCCAACACCGTTCCTACTGACGATCCCGCTCAGGTTAAAAAGTTTGGTAAGGCCCTATTCACCATTTTTGGGCTATTTCTGAATGTACTCATTGCCTTGGAAATTCTGGAAAATATTACGGCCTACCTGAAAAAGCACGTCGTCCAAGTCGAACTGGTGATCGTGACCTCGTTGATCGCAGTGGCTCGGAAAATCATTATTCTAGATTTAGAAAAGACTGGAGGCATCGATCTGCTCGCCCTAGCTGCCACGATTTTGGCGCTGTCAGCTGCCTACTGGGTGGTCAAAAATGTCAATCCTGGGAGTAATGGATCCCATTAATTGAGGGTGACAAAAAAGAGGGGCTGATCGATCGAGCCATCCTGTACCTATTAGATGCCTGTACCTATTAGCTCCTGTATCTATTGGATGAAGGTCACCATGAGTCAGTTTTTCCAGTTTGAGGCGGATTTTGTTGAATCCCTGCGCTGTATTCCCATGCAAGTTCGGTTCAAACTGGATACCTGTGGCGTCAAGCTTAAGCTTCATCAATGGAACCAGTTCACCCAAGCCGATCGGGAAGCCCTCGTAGAGATGCCCTGTCAATCCGCAGCAGAAATCCAACAGTACCACGATTTTCTACATCGGATGATTCAGGAACGAACGGGAGAAACGGCAACGGATTTACCTGTGGAGCAACATCCAGATTGGGAAATTGAAAATGCCATTCCAGATTCTGTAGTTGCTAAAGTCACAACAGAAAATACAACACTGGAGACAGTACAATGGGCAACACTTTCACCATTACAGCGATTTGCATTGATTAAACTGAGTCGATCGAACCATGAAAACAGTAATTTTATGCCTGCGATGCGCGAGTTTGGTTTGATTTGACTCAGCCTTAGTGACGCGATCGTGGGCTGTGTCTAAGCGATCTGTATTGCAACTGTTACGGGTGGCTGGGAGGCACGATCGGCGAGTGTGTCGGTGCAGGATGGGATTCGAGAAGACTTAATAAAACTTAAATCAGGTTAACAGGCGACAACTCAAGCTTTAGACTTTTAAGAAACCTGATTAAGTTAGCAACTCTTAGATTGACATCATGTTCCCAACTCATCGCCCTCGCCGCCTGCGTACCAGTGAATCGCTCCGTCGTATGGTGCGTGAAACTGTTCTGACCCCCAATGATTTGATCTATCCGCTGTTTGCAGTTCCCGGCGACAGCTTTGCCAAGGAAGTCAAATCCATGCCGGGAGTCTACCAACTGTCGGTGGATAAAATCGTTGAAGAAGCAAAAGAAGTTTACGACCTCGGGATTCCCGCCATTATTTTGTTTGGCATCCCAGCAGATAAGGATGTAGATGCGACGGGCGCATGGCACGACTGCGGCATTGTGCAAAAGGCCACGACTGCGGTTAAGGAAGCGGTGCCTGACCTGATCGTCATCAACGACACCTGCCTGTGCGAATACACCTCCCATGGACACTGTGGCTATCTGGGTAACGGTGACTTAATGGGGCGCGTGCTCAACGATCCCACCCTGGAACTGTTGAAAAAGGTAGCCGTCTCCCAAGCGAAGGCCGGAGCCGATATCATTGCACCGTCGGGGATGATGGACGGGTTTGTCAAGGCGATTCGGGAAGGGCTGGATGAAGCGGGTTTCCAGGATATTCCCATCATGTCCTACGCGGCTAAGTATGCTTCGGCCTACTATGGCCCCTTCCGGGATGCGGCGGAATCCACCCCACAGTTTGGCGATCGCCGCACCTACCAGATGGATCCGGGCAATGCTCGCGAGGCCGTTAAGGAAATTCTGCTGGATGTGGAAGAAGGGGCCGACATGCTGATGGTGAAGCCTGCGCTGTCCTATATGGACATCATCCACCGGGTCAAGGAAGCCAGCAATCTGCCCGTGGCGGCCTACAACGTGTCCGGCGAATATTCCATGGTTAAGGCGGCAGCGTTGAACGGTTGGGTGGATGAGCAACGGATTGTGTTGGAAACGCTGACCAGCTTCAAGCGATCGGGCGCAGACATGATCCTCACCTACCACGCGAAGGATGCAGCCCGTTGGATGCAGGGGTAATCGCTCAGTCATCCATGATGAGTTAACAGATTAACACAATGGATTCGATCCCCCCTTAAACCCTAGCCCCCTTAAAAAAGGGGGGCCTGGGTGGAGGACAATGCAAAATTTGCGGTTTAGGACTGGATGATCATGGTTGATTCACCAACGCCGATCGCGGTGGCTGAGATGGCTTTCCAACAGTTCTCCCAGGGGTTAGCCACGGGGGAGTGGCAAGGTTTTTTGGCGATGCTGACGGAGGATTTTACCTTCTGGTTTCCGATCGGTGCGTTTCAGGGCGAAAACGTTGGTAAAGCTAGGGCTGCGGAGTTTTTCCAGCTCGTTTCCCAGGTCTTTTCCCCTGGCCTCACGCTGACGATCGAACGGATGACCTACCGCACCACGCCCGATGGAGCAACGGTGGTCTTTGAAGTCCGATCGACGGGTTCCATGCTGGGGCATCCCTACAGCAATCAAGCCGCGATTTCCTTTGATGTACGAGGCCAACAAATCTGTGGCTACCGTGAGTATTTAGGGGTTTTGTATCAACTGCCAACCTCGTAGGGAAGGATTTGCCCATGCGTCCGTCGATTTTAGCGATCCTGATCAGTGCCCTCTGTTTGAATGCACCTGGTTTTGGTGTACGCCTCAGTTTTCCTCTGTCCATCACCCATCAGCCTATGACAGCCCAAGCTGCGCCTTCCCCGGCCACAGTCCTGGAAACCCTCTTCCGCAGTCCCACGATCGCTGCTGACCAATTTACAGACGCTTTTCTCCAACAAGTGCCCGTGGCGAAAGTGCAGCAAATTGTAGATCAACTGAAGCAGCAACTGGGGCCCTTGCAAGCAGTCCAAGGGGAACGATCGGACTTTACTGTGCAATTGGAAAAGGGCAGCATTCCCACCCAAATTGTCCTAACCCCCGATGGAAAAATTGCGGGGTTAATCTTCGGCGCACCCACACAAAATGTCGCCAGTTTAGACGCCGCGATCGCGCAGTTTAAAACGCTACCCGGACAGGTCAGCGTGTTAGTTCGGGAAGGCCAGACTACCAGGGCAGCGCTCAATCCGACCCAACCCCTGGCAGTGGGGTCTGCCTTTAAGCTGGCGGTTTTAGATCAGTTGCAAAGGCAAATTAAAGCCCAAAAACTGACCTGGCAAACCGTGGTTCCTCTGCAAGCGCAATACAAAAGTTTGCCTTCGGGAATGCTGCACACCTGGCCGGATGGGACTGGGTTAACGGTGGAGTCGTTAGCGGCGCTGATGATTTCCCAAAGTGATAACACCGCCACCGATCATTTAATTCATCACGTGGGTCGGGAAAAGATTGAAGCGATCGCCCCCCGCAATCAGCCCTTTCTAATGACGCGAGAACTGTTTCAACTGAAAAGCCCAAAAAATCGATCGCTTCTAGAACGCTATCGCAAAGGCGGCGTGAGTCAAAAACGCTCTATTCTAGGGGAACTGGCGACCCAGCCCTTACCAGAGGTTTCAGACTTTGCAGACACCAAACCCACAGCCTTGGAGGTCGAGTGGTTTTTCAGTGCAGAGGAATTGTGTCAGTTAATCGATCGGGTGTCCAATTTACCTTTGATGAGCATTAATCCTGGCATTGCTAGGACGGCAGACTGGCAACGAGTTACATTTAAAGGCGGGTCCGAACCAGGGGTTCTCAACTTTACGACAAAAGTCCAATCCAAAACGGGTAAACAATATTGTGTCGTCGCGACGTGGAATCACAATCAAGCCCTCGACGAGCCGCAATTGATTTCCCTCTACAGCAGTCTATTCAATGTATTAAAAAATAGTCCTTAACTCGGGATAACTACCCCTATGGGTAAGGTCATTGATCATGCAAATTCCTAAGATTAAATGAGTTGGCAATCGGAATCATCTTTTATTGCTACAGCAACAGCAAACCAACCAGAAAGATGATCGCTAACGTAGTCAAACAATTAATCTCTAGGAGATCATCCAATGACCGCACTCAAAACACTAGTTCATTTCCATGAAGTCCCCTCTGTACCTTGGATTGGGGGAGGAGATCCGGATATTTTCAGCAAATCCGGGCGTAAAACCAGAATGATCCTGGAAGCCAATGATTTGCGGGTTCGGGAAGATGGAAAAGCCCTCTTAGTTCGCCTGACCTACGATGTCAAGGAAATGCGAACCAATAATACCCATCTACGCTATGAAGGAGAGGTCAGTATTCCGGTACCGCTAGATTGGAATGCTAAGGTCTTGCAACTGGCCGATGTAACGGATTTCTATTTGCAAACAACGTTTGTCGGAGAGAATCATCAATGGAATGAAATTAATCTCAATACTCCTAATTCCTGCCTCCAAAGTGCCCGTGCGAAGGTAGACGGCCCAGGTAACGATGATCAGGGCAATGCTGCCTTGCAAGTCACGTTCCGGATTCCGGTACTCGTGGACGACGCTCATTAGATCCTTGCCGCGCTGTCTATGCTAGAGCAGTGAGATAGAGTCGTCAGGCGGTACAGAAAAGTTGCCTCTGCCCTCTATCCTCACTGTTTCTTACGTTCACTGTTGTCTTGGATCGTCTGTTGGATAGGATATTGCTCCAAAACAACTTTCAAATACTGGCCTGTATAGGATTCAGGGATCTGGGCCACTTCATCCGGCGTTCCCACCGCCACAACTTCGCCCCCCCGATCGCCCCCTTCTGGCCCCAGATCAATAATCCAATCGGAACACCGAATCACATCTAGGTTGTGTTCAATCATCAACACCGAATTACCCTTATCCACCAAGCGTTGCACAACATCCAGTAACTTGTGCACATCGTAAAACGATAAGCCCGTCGTCGGTTCATCGATCAGGTATAACGTCTTGCCCGTGGCTCGCCGCGACAATTCCGACGCTAGCTTCACCCGCTGCGCCTCCCCACCGGACAGCGTCGGAGCCGTTTGCCCAATTTTCATATAGCCCAAACCCACATCGTAGAGCGTTTGCAACCGCGTCGCCGCCTGGGGAATATTTTGGAAAAAGGCCAACGCTTCCTCCACCGTCATATCCAAAACATCGGAAATAGACTTGTCTTTAAATTTGACTTGCAACGTTTCCCGGTTGTAGCGCTTGCCTTTACACACTTCGCACTGCACATAGACATCGGGCAGAAAGTTCATTTCAATGACGTTCACGCCCTGTCCCGAGCAGCCTTCACAGCGTCCGCCTTTGACGTTAAACGAAAACTGCCCCGGTTTATAGCCCCGTGCCTTCGCTTCGATCGTCCCCGAAAAAACCTCCCGAATCACGTCAAACACCCCCGTATAGGTGGCAGGATTCGATCGTGGTGTGCGGCCAATGGGCGACTGGTCAATGACGATCGCCTTATCTAGGGTATCTAGCCCCAAAATCTTCTCAACCGCCTTGGGAAAGGGCACCTTATGGCCGAAGTGGTGCTGGATGGCGGGATGGAGCAGTTCATTGACCAGGGTGGACTTACCCGAGCCGGACACCCCCGTAATGCAAACCAATTTCCCCAAGGGAATTTCCACATTGATGTTGCGCAGATTGTTGCGAGTTGCCCCCTGAATCACCAGCGATCGGCCATTGCCTTCCCGCCGTTCCGCTGGCGTCGCAATCACCCGCCGCCCTGATAAATAGGCCCCCGTCAGCGAGTCTTCCGCCTGTAATAAATCCTCCACACTGCCCTGGGAGACAATGTGCCCCCCATGCACCCCCGCGCCGGGGCCAATATCAACTACGTAATCCGCTGCACGAATGGTTTCTTCATCGTGTTCCACAACAATTAAGGTATTACCTAAATCTCGTAATTTAGTCAGGGTGTTCAACAGTCGCGTATTGTCCCGCTGATGCAAACCAATACTCGGCTCATCCAGAACATACAACACACCCGTCAATCCTGAACCAATCTGCGTTGCCAAGCGAATCCGTTGCGCTTCCCCGCCGGACAGGGTCATCGCCGGTCGATCGAGGGTGAGATAGTCCAACCCCACATCCAGCAAAAACTGTAACCGTGC
Organism: Alkalinema sp. FACHB-956; assembly: GCF_014697025.1. NCBI lineage: Bacteria > Bacillati > Cyanobacteriota > Cyanophyceae > Leptolyngbyales > Leptolyngbyaceae > Alkalinema > Alkalinema sp. FACHB-956. The sequence goes on from NZ_JACJRC010000013.1 coordinate 151,188, forward strand.
CCGAATTTCCCGCAGTACCAGATCAGCAATTTTGGCCTGTTTCTCCGTCAATTGCATATCATTGACCCGGCGCAGACATTCCCGAATGGATACCCCGGTTAAGTCATGGATGTGGTACTGCCCAATCCGCACGGCCAGCGCTTCCGGCTTGAGGCGATAGCCCTGACAGTCTTCGCAGGTTTGATCGATGAGGTATTGCTCTAACTTTTGCTTGTAAACATCGGAAGTCGTTTCTTGGTACTGCCGCTCCAGCATGGGCAATGCCCCTTCATAGCGACGATGGTAGCCCTTCGCTTCCCGATAGCGAGACTCCGTTTGTATCCAAATCGGTTCCGGCGATCCGTGGAGTAAAATGTCCTGCTGATCTTCCGTCAGCTTTTCCCAAGGAGTTTGAATATCAAATTCGTAGGCTTCTGCCACGCTGCACAGGAGCGACAGGTAGTAGGTGTTGTCCTTGTCTGACCAAGGCGCGATCGCGGCATAGACGGGCAGTTTAGGATTGGGAATGATTAAATCGGGGGAAAACTTGCGTAAACTTCCCAACCCATGGCAATTGGGGCAGGCTCCGTAGGGCGAGTTGAAGGAAAAGAGCCGAGGTGATAATTCCTCCATGACGGCACCATGTTCCGGACAGGCAAAGTTCTCCGAAAACACGAGATCAGCTAGGGGTTCCGCTAGGGGTTCCGCCACCTTGCCATAGCTGCCTCCAGCTTCCGCTGCCTTGAGATCGCTAGACTGTTGAGCCGTGGGCAGTTCTATAACATTGCTATCATTCTTCTTCTCATCTTGCAGAATGTTGATGACAGCAATTCCGCCGGAATGTTTTAAGCAAGTGCCCAGAGAATCGACTAAGCGTTCTTCAATTCCCGCTTTTTTGATTAACCGATCTACCACAATTTCAATGTCGTGGAATTTATTTTTTTCCAGTTCGATCGAATCACTGAGTTCCCGCACTTCACCATCAATCCGTACCCGTGCAAAGCCTTCCGACGCCAAGCTGGAAATTAATTTCTTATGGGTTCCTTTTTTGCCCCGCACGACGGGCGCGAGAATTTGAAACTTGGTGCGATCGGGTAATTCCATCACGCGATCGCACATTTGGTCGATCGCCTGGGGGGCAATGGAGCGATCGCATTCGGGACAATGGGGCGCACCGGCTCGGCCAAACAGCAAGCGCAGGTAATCGTAAATTTCCGTTACGGTTCCCACGGTGGAACGGGGATTGTGGGAGGTGGATTTTTGGTCGATGGAAATGGCCGGACTCAAGCCCTCGATCGCGTCCACATCCGGCTTATCCACCTGCCCCAAAAATTGCCGAGCATAGGCGCTCAACGATTCCACATAGCGCCGCTGACCCTCCGCAAAAATGGTGTCGAACGCGAGGGACGATTTTCCTGAGCCAGAGACCCCAGTGAAGACGACCAATTGCTCCCGTGGCAGTTCTAGGTCAATATTCTTCAGGTTATGCTGGCGTGCCCCCCGAATGCGGATGGTATTGGATGGATTGCTGCGAGAGCCGACACTGGGTAAGCGATCGCTAAGAACGCTTGCTGTATCAGGCTTGGAGGACTTACCAGGACGCTTCGCCATCGGGACACTGGGGGAAAAGGGCTTACTGATTCTATCGTTCTGAGATAGTGCATGGGTACCGCAGTCTAGAAATTTCCTCCGCCCTTGGTTCTTAACGCCCCGATCGATAGCAATCTAAATGGGCTTGGAGTTGTTGCTTGCGCTGGGCATAGCCCGGTTGCTGAGCGTTGGGATATTGGTCAATTAAGGTTTGAGCGGAAGTTATTTTTCCTGTTTGGGCATAGAGTTGCACAATGGCCTCTAGGTCATCCGGCGATCGCTCCGAAGCGGGAAGACTCATCCACACCTTGGCGGCACGATCGAGAAGAACCACAGCCGCCTGCCCTTGCCCCCGACCCAAATAAGCTCTGACGAGGCGAGGAGCTGTAAATAACAAGCTCCGGGGCGGATGGTATTGGGCAACCAAGGCGATCGCGGATTGGGCTGTGGAGAGATCCCCCACCGCAAGGGCTGCGATGATTAAGTTATCAATGTTCGTCTCCTTCAAAGCCGTTGTTGGAATGGTTTGAAAGGTGCTCCATGCAGGCAAAAGTTGCTGTTGATTGAGGAATTGCTGAACGATCGCCCCTAGCACAGCATTGGAAGCGGGTGCAGTCTTGGCCCACTGCACCGCAAGTTGGCGGGAAGCCTCGGCTGCATCTAGTTGCGCCATTTGCCCCTGGGCGATGGCAATGGCTCCGTAGGCTTGGGCACGGGTATCTAGTTCTTGGATGCCCGCCGCAATCGTGGCCGTTTTGGTCAGAATGGCTTGAGCTTGGGCCGGTTGACCGTTGCGGTGGAGCGTTGCTGCCACTTGGGCAAGTGTGGCGATCGCGGGAGAATACCCCGGATATTTGCGGGGAATACGCTCAGCAATGGCAACGGCTTTCTCCGGCTTAGCCGTTTCTGCATAGGCGATCGCCAACTGTTGCAAAAGGTCAATTCGCGCTTCAGGGTCAGATTTCAGTAATCGTTGAATCACCGGTTCAACGGCTTCTAAGAGATCCAGTTTCTGGGCGAGGGGTACCAGGCGAAAGCCTTTTGCATCAATACGGTTGAGGGGAATTAAACGAGTCATGGCCACCTTGACCTCTGAATCGTAGTCGTGCTCGCCCATTTGCCAGAATAAATAGGCGACATCTCGATTTTTCAACTGGGTCGCCACTTTAATCCATTGTTCGATCGCCTGGGAGGCATTTCTAGATTGATTGCGTTTACGAAATTCGCCAGCGACGGTGAGTAAATGATCAAATCTTCGATCGAGCGTATCTTTTTGTAATGCCTTAAAAACGCGATCGGGACTCCCGCCTGCCTTGAAATAATTTTGTAGGAATGGTGTTTCTTGATCTAATAATTCGTTCTGAATTGATTTCCAGGACTTATTAAATAATTGATCAGCAATTTGGGGTTGTTTCGCATTTTCATAGATTGCAATGACGTTGCCATAGATATGATCTTCAAAGTGAATATAGCCTTTCAGAATCGCCTCAAGATAGGGTTTAGCTTTGTCTAGGCGGTTGAGTTTCACATAACCAACGACCAGTTCAGGTTGTAACTTTTCTGGGTTTTGACCTTTAGCAAAACGATCGAAGAGGGCCAGGGCTTTTGCATGGTTGCCTGTGGCTTGGTAGGCTTGGGCTAAACGAAGAACCAGGGTCGGATTGGTTGCAGCGATCGTCGATTCAATTTTGGGGAGCCTCGCAGCAAGCGCCGCACTCTGGCCCAGATCGATCGCTGCCGTTAGTAATACAACGAAGCGACGCTGGTTCACTGGTTTTTTGAGTTCACTTTCCAGGGCACGATCTAGCAAAGCCGCAACTTGTTTGCCTTGCCCCAATTGTTGATAGTATTTCGCCAAGTTGGCAATCAAAACGTCTTGGTTCGGTTCATTGGTCAAGTTTTCAATTTTCGACGCCAGCCGATCGAAGGCGGCAACAAATTGACGAGTTTGGGCAGGAGGCAAATTCTGAAGGGCTTGTTCGACTTCTGCGATCGTAGGAGATTCGGGGGGGCGGGCATTGGGATTACTCACCAATAGCTGAAATAGGCGCAACCGAATGCTTTCATCAAAGTTAGCTGGTGCATTGGCGATCGCGGTCAGTTCGTCGAGTAACCGGGCTGTTGCGTTGATTGCTGTAGACTGGGGCAAGGGCTGGGCAGGATACCATTGTCGATTGGCTTGATCCGCAGAAACAATCGTTTGGCAACTGGCAGTTTGGGCTTGGGCCGCACGGAGAGGAGCCGCGATCGGAGCAAGGAGAACCAACGTGAGTAGGAAACGTAACAGGTTCATGGGCTATCTCTATCCAGATCAAGTCTATAGAAGAGCTACCCAATTGATTTGTTGCATTTCGGATTTGCGGTATTTCGGCAATCATCACCAACACCAAAAGCCCCCACCGAGAGACTCGATGAGGGCTTTTGACTGATCTATTGACTAATCTCAAGCTAAAACCGAAACCGGAATTAACCGTTGATTGCAGGTGCTTGCAGTGCTACAGGTGCAGACTCGCCAGCAGCCAAGTCCAGAGGGAAGTTGTGAGCGTTACGCTCGTGCATCACTTCCATCCCCAGGTTAGCCCGGTTGA